>JBBDTL010000228.1:0-2831 GCA_040904465.1 Thermomicrobiaceae bacterium
ACATCGTCTTCCAGGAAAACACCTATAAGCCGGGAATGTCGCACGCCGGTATCTACATCGGTGGCGGTCAATTCATCAACGCAGCGAACGAGAGCGTCGGCGTTACGATCAGCAACCTGTGGGACAGCTACTGGGGACCGCGATACCACTCTGCGGTTCGTATTCAGTAGCGTAAGGCGCTCGACAATCAGGCCAGACGAGCGGAACGGGAGGGGATTTGCCCCTCCCGTTTTTCATTGCGGGCAAAGCGTGAGCGGATAGCTGTTCCTGGTAAACGTTCAGGAGATGATTTCCAGGCAACCCAACGACTTCTCGCTGAACATAACCGGAGTTTACAGGTGCGCTCCTCTACCAGATAAATTGATTCTCAGGCCGTCCGTGTTACAGTTGGGGGTGCCTGGTCAGAACGGCAGGTTGGGGACTGACCTGAACGATCAGGTACATCGACATTCCGTTCAGTGTGAAGAAAGTGGGGGATGAATGGCCCGTACGTGGCTTGGCCACACGATATTAATTGTATTCGTCGTACTGCCGCTCATGGCGACCGCCTACGCAATGTACACGCTGTGGCAACAGTGGATCGGATGGACGGAGCTAATCCTGTTCTTCGTCCTGTACATCGCCACCGGCGTGGGTATCACCATCGGATACCATCGAATGCTGACGCACCGCAGTTTTGAGTCAAGCAATGTTATTCGAGCAATCTTTCTCATGCTTGGTTCCATGGCTGTTCAGGGACGCGCAATCGACTGGGCCGCCAATCACCTGAAGCATCACGCGCATGCTGACGAAGAAGGTGACCCGCACAGCCCGCTCGAAGGGTTCTTTCACGCGCACGTCGGCTGGCTGTTTACGGCACCGCCGGCAGACCGCGAGCGCTACGCAAAGAAGCTTACGCAGGACCCGCTGATCTCGTTCTTTGACCGAACGTTTCTGCTCTGGGTTGTGCTCGGCCTGGTGATCCCGTATCTGATCGCTGGATGGCACGGCCTGTTGTGGGGTGGCCTCGTCCGCATCGCAGTCGTCAATCACGTGACCTGGGCGGTCAACTCCGTCTGTCACCGGTTCGGCGATCGACCGTTCGACATCAAGGACGAGAGCCGCAACAACCTGCTGGTCGGCCTGCTGGCCTTTGGCGAGGGGTGGCATCACAATCACCACGCCTTCCCGGCGATGGCCTACCACGGCATGACCTGGCGACAGTTCGATCTCTCGGCGATGATTCTTCGCCTTCTGGCGCGGGTCCGCCTAATCTGGAACGTGAAGATGCCGTCTCCGGAACTGGTTGAACGACGGCGCAAGAAAGAAGCGGAAGAGCGTCAGGAATCTCCGGGCACCTCAACAAGCCCGATACCGGGAGATTGACGCGTCGACTCTCTAAAAACCTCAGCATGATGATCTTGACGAGCCAGGCATTGCCTGGCTCGTTTTGCTTCAGGCGTTCGGTCGCAGTAATCGAAGCAGTTTGTGCTGACATGCAATGCTTATGTAGACGGAATGAGTGACCCAGCGCGTTGCGGGGAGTTGCACGAGCGCTGGTTGTCGGAGCATTATTCGGGAAGACTGGAGCGTAAATGAAGGTTGGACTGGTCATCTATGGCGATCTGCGCACGGTCTCTGGCGGGCATCTTTATGGCCGCCAGCTGGTCGATCATCTCGAACGCCAGGGTGACGTGGTTGAGATCTTCTCGCAGGAACCACGAAGCTACGCCCGAAACCTGCTCCGCGAAAACGTCTCGACAACATTGATAGACGACGTGCTTGAATCAGAACTGGATGTTCTGCTGCAGGACGAGCTGAATCATGCCTCGTTGCTCAGAGCCAATCGCTACTTTCGGAAGTGGGAGGGTATTCCGGTCGTCAGCATCGTCCATCATCTGCGAAGCAGCGAAGATCGTCCTCGATGGCAGAATGCCGTCGCTCGTCAGCTCGAGCGTCGATATCTACGCTCAGTCGACGGTTTCATCTTCAACGGCGAAACGACAAAGCGAACGGTCGAATCACTTGCCGGCGTGACCGAACCATCCGTGGTGGCCGTACCCGCGGGCAACCGGTTTCCTGAAGGAATCAGTGAGGATGAGATCAGTAAGCGAGTGCGGCGCGATGGTCCGCTCCACGTAATCTTTCTCGGGAGTGTGATTCCCCGGAAGGGCCTGCATATTCTGATTGATGCACTGAGCAGGTTGCCATCAGAAAGCTGGCGACTCTCTGTGGTGGGCCCGCTTGATGCTGACGAGGCCTATACCTCGGCGATTCACCGGCAGGTCCGCCGTGCCGGGCTCTATGAAAACGTTACCCTCTTTGGCACGTTGCCGGATCGGGAGATCGCCCGTCTCCTGAAAAGCGCGGATCTTATGGCAATGCCATCCAGCTATGAGGGGTATGGGATCGCTTATCTGGAGGGGATGGCTTTCGGACTACCGGCACTGGCAACGACATCCGGTGCGGCCAGCGAGATCATCACCACCGGTGATAACGGCTGGCTCATCGATCCTGGAGATACGGAAGCGATGGCGGCGATTCTGGTTTCGGCTCTCCAGGATCCGGAGACGCTTGCCGAAATGAGCTTGACGGCCCGTCGACGGTTTCTGGCGCACCCCACCTGGGAAGATTCCATGAGCCTGGTTCGGTCATTCCTGACGTCGCTCACCGGGTCGCGATGATGCGATTTGGCCGCTGGCGAGACATTGCTGAGGGCTCCTGATTCATAGCCTACCGATTCATGCCAGAATGACGTCCGGATCGGCTCGATTGACCCGGTCTTGTTCACTGTGGACGGGGATACGGAAGGGAACGTTGCGATGGCTGATGTGACGGGTAAATCACCGAAG
>JBBDTL010000229.1:0-17028 GCA_040904465.1 Thermomicrobiaceae bacterium
CCTGCACCAGGAAGCGGGACGCCATCGCCTGATTGGCGAAACTCATGTCCATCACGCTCGCTGGATGGCCCTCGGCCGCGGCAAGATTGATAAGTCGGCCTTCACCGAGAACAATGATGCCTCGATCTTTCTCGACCTTGAACTCATCGACGAACGGACGAAGGTTGTTCTTCTCGATCGCCATCTCGGCCAGATTGCCGAGGTTGATCTCACTGTCGAAGTGACCAGCATTGGCAACCATTGCGCCGTTCTTCATTTTGGCGAAATGCTGCTTGTCGATCACGTCGATGTCACCGGTGGCGGTAACGAAAATGTCACCGATCGAAGCCGCATCGTTCATGGACATGACCTGGAAGCCATCCATAGCTGCTTCGAGCGCGCGGACCGCGTCGACCTCGGTGACCACCACCTTGGCGCCCATGCCGGAAGCACGCATCGCGACACCCTTGCCGCACCAGCCGTAGCCGGAAACGACGACGACCCGGCCAGCGATAAGGATGTTCGTCGCTCGCAGGATACCGTCGATCGTGCTCTGTCCGGTGCCGTAGCGGTTGTCGAAGAAATGCTTGGTGTCAGAGTCATTCACCGCGACGACCGGGAACTTGAGAACCTTCTCACGCTCCATGGCGCGCATCCGGATCACGCCGGTCGTAGTCTCTTCGGTCGCGCCCAGCATGTTGTTGCCGAGCTCGAGCTTTTCCTTATGAATTGTGCTCACCACGTCCGCACCGTCGTCGATAACGATATGCGGTTCGTGTTCCAGTGCCTGATAAATATGCTTGAAATAGGTCTCTTCGTCTTCGCCCTTGATAGCGAAGACCTGGAATCCGTCGGCAACCAGCGCAGCGGTCACATCGTCCTGCGTTGACAGCGGGTTGCTGGCACAGATTGCCGCATCCGCGCCACCGGCTCGCAGCGCATAGGCCAGGTTCGCCGTCTCGGTAGTAACGTGAACGCAGGCGACCATTCGGATACCTTCAAGCGGTTTCTCAGCTTCAAAACGCTGTCGAATCAGATCCAGCACCGGCATTTCGCGCGCGGCCCAGGCGATTCGTTTTCTGCCAGCATCGGCGAGGCCGATGTCTGCAATGTCATAACGCTCGGCGATTTTGCCGCTCATATATGAATCCCTTCTCATAAAACCGGATAAAAGTCTGGCTGGCGTGCGCATCGTGCATCACAACCGGAATGGGCACGGATTTTCTATGCCCATATGTTTCCCAGCGCAATCCCTGCGCCAGAGTTGCTTTCGTTGCTCGGACCCGACATGGACAAACCTTTGCCGGTATCGAGCCGCTTCCCTGCTCGGGCGATTGTCTAGCTGGTAATCATTTCTCGGCTGCGGGAGGCGTTGCACCGTTCTGTGACGTTCCGGTCGACGGAAGTCACACGCATCTTCCAGCAAACCCTTATCGTCACAACACCTTGGTGTTGCCGGACTTGGCACCGTACGGCAATGCGCCGCCGGTTGCCGGGCTTCATCGGGCCGATCCCTCCACCACTCTCGATAAGAGCACATCGAAATATTCAGTTGTCACCGTATGACTATAGCAAAGGCTCGGCAGACCCTCAAGGTGACGGGCTTCTTTGCGCCCCTCATTTTAGCGTGCCCCGATTCCTCGAGCGACCTGGACGACAGTGTCCATCGGCACCTCCTGATGGATACTTACGCTGCCCGGAGCGACCGGCAGAATCCAGGTAAGCCGGTTATTGACCGCCTTCTTATCCCGCCCCATTCTCTCCAGCACCGTATCGAGGTTTCCTTCAAATCGCTGAGGTAGTCCGGCGCCGTCGAGGAGCGCATCCTGTCGCTGGACAAGTGCATCGTCGCAATACCCGAGGAGATTGCTTAGCCGCGCGGCAGCCCGCAGCCCGAGTGCGACGGCTTCGCCGTGAATGTAACGATACTCCGCCGCTTCCATCGCGTGTCCCATTGTATGTCCGTAATTCAGCAACCAGCGCTGGCCTGATTCTCGCTCGTCCTGGCGGACAACTTCGGCCTTGATGTTGATATTCCAGGCGACGACACTCGCCATCGTTTCCGGGGAAACCTGGCAGGGATTGTCGCCAAGCCCTTCCAGCGCATCCAGGAGGCCGGCTGAACTGGCTCCTGTGGCGCTGCGTTCGATCATTCCGTGCTTGATCACTTCCGCCCATCCAGCGCAAAGTTCGCGTGCTGGAAGGGTCTGGAGCAATTCAGTGTCGGCGATTACCAGTTGGGGCTGATAAAACGCTCCAATGAGGTTCTTGCCCATCTCATGGTTGATCCCTGTTTTACCGCCGACACTGCTGTCGACCATGGCAAGCAGGCTTGTGGGAATCTGCACCAGATTGATCCCGCGGAGAACAATGGACGCCGCGAACCCGGCAAGATCTCCGACAACGCCGCCGCCAAGCGCGACGAGAATGTCCCGGCGGTTGACCCTGCCTCGTATCATCCAGTCCAGTATTCCTTCGACCGCGCTTAGAGATTTCGATGTTTCGCCAGGTTCGACGAAGTACACCTCTACGCTGAAACCCTCATCCTGGAGTTGACGGCGAAGTACCCCGGACCAGTGCTGCTGAATATTGCGATCGGTGACAATCCATACTCGCTGCGAATCATGCCATCGACTCCGAATAAGCTGTCCAGCGTACTTGCTCACACCGGCACCGGAATAAATATCAGAACGCCCCGCCGGCACATCGATACTGGTAATCGGCACAAGTCCCGTCTCGGAAACCCTTCGAACCGCCTCAACTATTTCATCGACGATGGCACCTGGCGTCTTGCCGCTGGTGTCGATTTCGATGTCCGCGCGGTCGTAGAATTGCTTTCGGGATTCCCATAATGCTGCCAGGCGGTTTTCCGGGTCTTCTCCCGCCAGTAGCGGCCGGGTATCGGTCCGGTCGAGCGACTCCGCGTTGTTCAGTCGGGTGATAATCTCGACGGCAGAGGCACGCAGGTGAATAATAATCGCGCCCGGCCGCATCAGCGCCCAGTTTTTCTCATCGAGCACCACCCCGCCGCCGGTAGCGATAACGATACCTTCCCGGGCACACGCATCTCGAACAGCGTCCCGCTCGACCGAACGAAACGTCGATTCACCGAAATCGTTGAAGACGTCTGGGATCGAGCGCCCGAAGCGCGCCGAGACCTCCTGGTCGGTATCGACCGAGGTGAACCCGATTTCCCTCGCAACCATAGGCGCTAGGCTGGATTTTCCGGTGCCGCTCAAGCCAATCAGAATCACTCGCTGCACATCATTGCTCATTTCTGCATTTCCCCAGGCAAACCTCGTATCAGTAGCACTGCGCTAGCCTAGCACGAACAGTGGCCCGTCGCTTGCTGATGTTGTTGCAGAGCATGGGGAAGGATGCTTGTTATACTAGGCGTGTCCGCTTGCCACATGCAGGTTGCCGGATACACCCTGATCGTAAATGCACCGAGGGAAGCGCTGGGATCATGGAACGAATTTTTGTAGCCGATGACGATTCTGCAATCAGGAGCATGTTGCGGGATTTCCTTGAAGATGAGGGGTTCGAAGTCGAGGAAACCGAGAATGGCGCAGAGGTTCTGACAGCGTTCAAGGAGGGCTCGGAGCCGCCTGATCTTGTGCTAATGGACGTGCGAATGCCGGACAAGAGCGGCATGGACGTATTGCGCGAAACCGGCGAGTTCTATGAGGGGCAACTGCCGTTCATCATGATGACCGCCTATGGCACATCGAACGTGGCGATCGAAGCCATGCAGCTCGGCGCGTACGACTACATCACCAAACCGTTTGACCTCGAAGACGTCCTCCACAACGTGCGCCGGTACTTCGATCACCAGGCTCTACTCAAGCAAGTCAATAGCATGCGCACGCCAGCCACTGAGCAGGATCCGAATGACACGATGATCGGGAACAGTGCCTCGATGCAGGAGCTGTACAAGACGATCGGACGTGTCGCGCGTTCAGACTCTACCGTGATGATTACCGGCGAAACCGGTACAGGAAAAGAGCTCGTCGCAGCGATTCTGCATCGAAGCTCCTCATACTCGGGCGGGCCGATGGTCAAGGTGAACTGTGCTGCGCTCCCCGAAACACTCCTGGAGAGTGAACTGTTCGGCCACGAAAAAGGTGCCTTCACCGGTGCGGTCAATCAGCGCAAGGGTCGCTTTGAGACAGCGAACAAAGGAACCATTTTTCTCGATGAGATTGGCGAGATGTCGCTGGCCACCCAGAAAAAGCTTCTGCGAGTGCTTCAGGAGCGCGAGTTCGAGCGCGTCGGTGGCAATGTGTCGGTCAAAGTTGACACCCGCGTTATCACCGCAACCAACAAGAACCTGAGTCACGAAGTGCGCGAGGGTCGGTTCCGTGAAGACCTCTACTACCGGCTGAACGTCATTTCCATGTATCTGCCGCCATTGAGGGAACGGCTGGACGACGTGCCGAAACTCGTTGAGCACTTCCTCCACAAGCACCGGTACAACCCCGGTGCCCCACCGGCAAGGATCTCGCCGCAGGCGCTTGACTCGCTTATGGAGCATGACTGGCCGGGGAATGTTCGAGAGCTGGAGAATATCATCGAGCGTGCCGTCGTGCTCGCCCAGGGAACTGTTATCGGTGAGGACCATATTCGTTTCTCGTCGGCCGATCAGCGTCACTTTATCGATCTGGCAGACAGAGTTCGCAAAGGTGCTCCGATTGCGGAAGTTCTGCAAGAGGTCGAGCGCAAGATGTTGATCGAGGCGATAGGACAATCAGACGGCGACCGGGTTGCAGCCGCCGCCCTTCTCGGGATTGACCTGAAGGACCTTCAGCACAAGCTCGACGAGTACGGAGTTCCTGGAAGTGTCGACACGGTGAACGCGTGACCGCCACGTTGCGAGTTCAGGTGCGCTCCGTTGAAACGGCGATTGCCGGGTCAGCTGGACGATCTTTCTGGTTGGCGCCGAGCCCCAGCCGATATCTTGCCGCATCGAGTGCGTCGAGTCCCTCTTTGTAGACCTGCGAGAGCTCTTCGCCGGTGAGCTTCTCACCTCGCTCATAGTAGACCCGCGCCGCCTGGCCAATGGCGTAGGTTCCGGCGAAGGCGATAACGACCTTCGGCACAGCCGCCAGCGCGAACGGGATGATAGCTGCGATCTGGCGGGCGGTCGTGCGCCAGAGGAACCCGAAACCGACGATGGGAGCAAGCTCTGAGTAGATCCTCCACCGATCGTCGAGATCACGATCATAGATCGCGGCCAGTCGGTACATCATCATCAACTGGTTCTTCGTCAAAACGAGAAAATCAGCTCCGGCGGCAAAGATTCCGCCGACCAGTGGAATGAGCGCGGGAATATTCGACAGTGCCGCAAACTGGGCGTTTACCCGGGATGTGTCCGCGATAATCTCGCAGGTCGCTGCCGTCCGCATCTGTTCCATATATCTGCCGAACGCGACCGAGCGATCTCGACAGAGGTCACAGACTACCCGTCTGAGGTTTTCCAGGTCGTCATCCGAACGCATCTGACCCGTCTGCACTTCTACCAGGCGCATTTCCTCGTTCGCTCGTCGAAATAGATCAGCCCACCGTCTGGATAGATCAGGGCTCAGCGTCCCGATGGAAACGATCGCATCGAAGGCCAGCGGGTCAACATTAGAAGCCCGGTCTGACTCCACCTCGATGAACGGGACGGAATCTTCGCCGAAAATCTTCGCGCGCCAGCTCGAGCCAGTCTCCTGATCTGGCGCGTACAGCAGTATGCGAGGCGGAACCATAGCCTCGTGGCGGATCTCTGTGAAACTCAGTTCCCGGACAACTCCGAGAAAATCGCGAATGTTCATTTCATGACTCCGATACAGTTCAATGCTCTATTGATCGGGCGGCCAGTGAATGACGAATCGTCGAAAGCGCGCCATCGGAACTGGACACTGTGGCCGTCTACTTCCAGCGGGTCCAGTTGCTACGGGAACGTATCTCCGGCTACCAATCAGTCTTCGCGCGACGAATTACGTCAACTTCAAGTCCTGCCGGCGCGTGGTCCAGTTCTTCCGGAATCACGAACAGGCAATTTGCCCGCGCCACCGAACTCAACACGCCCGATCCCTGAACAGGGACGGGTTCAACGATTAACTCACCCGCCACTTCAGACACGATGCCGCGAACAAAGTGACGACGGTGACCACGGTTTTCGTGCTCACGCAGCAGTCGAGCCCGCTCACAATTTACTGATGCATCTTTCAGGCCACGCATTTTCCGAATCGCGGGCGCTCCGAACTGCAAGAACGCTACATAGGCGGCCACCGGGTTTCCCGGGAGTCCGATCAACGGAATGTCCCGGATATGTCCAAACGCCATCGGCTTTCCGGGCTTGATTCGCACCTGCCAGAGGTCGATGTTACCCTCCGACTTGAGGACATCTTTCACTACGTCATAATCACCGATCGAGACGCCGCCGGAAGTGAGGAGCAGATCGAACCCTTGCGCCTCTTCTAGCCGCTCACGGAGCGCAGACTCGGTGTCGCGCGCGACTCCAAGGACCAACGGATCCCCGCCAGCCTCTCGGACCAATCCCGCAAGCATGAAATTGTTACTGTTGCGGATCTGACCCGGCGAGATCGGCTCTCCAGGATCAACGACTTCGTCCCCGGTCGCCAGAATTCCAACTTTTGGTCGGCGTATAGCCAATACGTGAGGTCGGTTGACTGACGCGAGGATTCCGAGTGAGGTGCCATCGAGAATCGTTCCGGCATGGAGAACTATCTCTCCTGCCCGGATATCCTCGCCCGCTTCGCGCACATTGTCGCCGACGCGTGGTGCTCGGCAAATCTCAACCGTCGCGCTTCGCTCGCTTGGCAGATCGGCGGCGTCCCTCGCTTCACTGGTCTCTTCGAAACGAACAACCGAATCAGTGCCTTCGGGCATGACAGCGCCGGTCATGATCCGCGTGGCTTCGCCCGGTCCTGGAGTTCGTTCGGGTGATCGACCCGCGGGAAGATTCTCGACAATCGCAAGTACGACAGGCGATTCGTACGTCGCACTCCGGACATCCTCCGCGTTCAACGCGTACCCGTCCATCGCCGAATTTCGGAATGGCGGTACATCTTCGATCGCAGCGACATCTTCGAAAAGCACGAGCCCGTGGCAATCGATCAATGCCACGGGCTCCGAGGGACAAACGTCAATACTACTCAGAATCCGCGCTTTCGCTTCGTCCACCGACAGCATCTGGTCAAGATCCTGCCAGGGGCGATTTTCCCGGTATTGATTAGACTTGTGTCCGCCGAGTTCGTCGGACATCAGTCGGTATCCCAGCCTAGAGATTAGCCATCGCGTCAACGAGCTCGCGAACCGCGTCTGCAGACTTGTTCAGCGCGCCGCGCTCTTCATCGGTAAGCTCGATCTCAATGACTTCCTTGACCCCGCCCGCGCCGATCTTGATCGGCACGCCGACGTACAGGTTCTCGATGCCGTACTGTCCGGTCAAGAACGTGCTGCACGGGAGAATCCGGTTCTGATCGAGCAGAACCGCTTCAACCATTTCCACGGATGAAGCTGCAGGCGCGTAGTATGCGCTGGTGCCGAGTAGACGGACGATCTCGCCACCACCGTCACGCGTACGTGCGACGATCTCTTCGATCCGCTCGGCGCTCAGCCAGCGAGTGATCGGAATCCCGGCAACAGTTGAATAGCGTGGCAGCGGGACCATCGTATCGCCATGGCCGCCAAGCACGAAGGTGTTGACGTCCTTCGGGGAGACTTCCAGTTCCATTGCGATAAACGCCCGGAATCGAGCCGAATCGAGCACGCCGGCTTGCCCGAGTACGCGCTCTGACGGGAACCCGCTCTTCTCCAGTGCTGCGTGGCACATGGCATCTAGTGGGTTGGTCACCACGATGATGACTGCGTCAGGCGAATGCTTGACGGCTTCTTCGGTGACGCTCTGCACGATGTTCTTGTTGATCCGGAGGAGATCGTCGCGGCTCATTCCCGGCTTACGTGGGGACCCTGAGGTAATCACAATGACATCTGATCCGGCGGTCGCCTCATAATCGTTTGCGCCAGTCACGGTTATGTCGTATCCCACAACCGGGCCGGCCTGGGCGAGGTCTAGCGCTTTACCCTGGGGCATATCTTCAACAATGTCGACCAGGACTACATCAGCAATATTTTTCGCGGCCAGGTACTGCGCAGTAGTGGCTCCGACCATTCCCGCGCCAACGACAGTTACCTTCGATCGCATCTGGACTCCCCTCGAGAAAACTCGGCTTAAAATCATCATGTTTCTGCGGGTCTTTCCGGGGACGGTTGCGAACCCGGCACCCGTGTGCTGAGGGCGATAATAGCACATGCAGTACCGCCGCCGCGCTGCTTGACAGGGTGGGAAGACCGTCGATATAATGCTCTCTGCTCACCGAGCAGGTGAGAATGCCGAGGTGGCGGAATAGGCAGACGCGCTAGCTTGAGGGGCTAGTGCCCTTCACGGGCGTAAGGGTTCGAGTCCCTTCCTCGGCACGAAACTGCGTTAGTACGGGCGATTAGCTCAGTTGGAAGAGCGCCACGTTTACACCGTGGAAGTCAGAGGTTCGAGCCCTCTATCGCCCACGAACGTGGGACTCCCGGAAATTGCGTGGTAACGAATTCGGGAACACTGGCTGGATAGCTCAGTAGGTAGAGCACCGCACTGAAAATGCGGGTGTCCCCAGTTCGAGTCTGGGTCCAGCCACCAGAAGAGCTCAAGCACCCTGCCAGATCCGGCAGGGTGTTTTTGTGTTCGGGAATGGACTCCTCAGGCACTGAGCTCTAGTTGAAAAAGGAGCACCCGAGGTGCTCCTTTCTGTCGCCTATTCACTGTCGTGCTCTATCCTGCGCCGGGTTGCCGAAACCTTCGACCGACTGGTAGCCGGCGACCACGATTTAGCCATGCCGGTGAGCGACAAGGTCGACACGGAGAGCCTGCACTGAGCGGAGCCGAACGTGTCGACGTCTACCAGGCAATCCTCATGAGATCTGGTCTAGTCAACCACCGCAATGTCGATCGGCGGGCGAAGCGTTGCGCACTTCGCCAGCGCTTCGTGCATATCATTGTTGAAGAAGTTTTCGATCAACTCCTCATCCGTGATCGGGCGCTCGTCCAGATCTGGCAACGCCTCATGCATCAACACGTGGTCAAACCGGGGTCCCCACTTGCGGGTACCCAGGCGAGCGGTTGTCGAGCAGTTGTCGACCATGTGGGCGACACCCTTGGCGTGCATGTATGGATTCAGCGAATCGACCGCCTCTATGATCGACTCGTTCGCAATCTCTGAGTACGGATGACCGTGCTCCTTGAGAATGTCGACCTGGGCCATCATTGTTGCGATGTAGACGCCCGCGGTTACCGGATGGATCTGAAGTTCCTCGTCCTTCCGCTCGGCGCGCACCTTCTGCCCGACCTGCCACATCGGACTTCCCTCGATCTTGCCCATCGGCACAGTCGAGAGTCGGTTGCTGCTCATAATGATGCTGCGAATCTCGTTGCCCGAAGCTACCTCTTCGTAGATCTCGGTCAGGATCGCGTGAGCTGGCCGATAGGCCGCCGAGTACGCGTGGCGGAACTGCATTTTCCCGCGGTCGTCCAGCTTCTCGTAGACCGCGGTGATTCCTTCCCGGGAGATCGTCCGGCTGATCGGACCGGTGATCGCTTCGACCGAGTCCAGGAACGCCTGCTCCGGGGTTGCGCCCTTCTGAATGAAGTAGCGATACAAGGTCTCAACGACCCCGTGGACTGCACCCAGAAGAATGCCGCGTTCACCGAAGATATCCGAGGTGTACTCGGATTTCAGCGTGGTCTCGAATATCGCCGGCGAGCCGAGGCCGACCGCCCAGCCGAGCGCGTGATCGACCGCCTTGCCATTGATATCCTGCTCGAACGCCACACTGGCGTTGATCCCTGACCCCTGCTCGTACAGCCGCCGCACTGACGCGCCCATTCCCTTCGGGCAAACACCAACGACGTTGACGTTGTCGGGGAGCGACTTTCCGAGCGTTTCGAGGTGACCAATCAGGAAGCCGTGGGACAACCCGAGTGTCGACCCCGGTTTGAGGGCCGCGAAGATCTCGTCGTGCAGGTCGGCGAGAGCCGCATCGGCAATCAGGAGCAACGTGAGATCCGAGTTTCGAATCACGTCGAACATCTCGCCGAGCGTTCCGCTCTCCCGGGTGAACCCGGCAGCTTCTGCCGACGGGATCGATTTCGAGCCTTCCCGCAGGCCGACTACGACCTTGATATCCGTATCAGCAAGCGACTCTCGAAGATTCTGGGCCTGTGCGGGCCCTTGCGAAGACCACCCGATAACGCCGATTTGCGATATTCCGTCGAGCGCCGCCGGAAGCTTCGAGAATGATTCCCTGCCGCCACGCAGAAAGAACTCTTCGTTGTCGCCGAGCTGAATTGACTCCAGCTCGAACACCTTTGTCTTATTTATCTCTCCCATAGACGGTTCCTTTCCCACTGCCAGTAACCTGGTTACGCTCAAATTCTTCCACGCCAATCATGCACGATTTCACGCTCGCGTAAAGGGCGAGATCAGGCCAGTTCCGGATTTGCGGAGAGTGTGATAGCGTAGAAGCGGTTGGCAAGTACTTGTGCATTGACAATCATAGTCTATCGTCTTACATTAAGGTGGGATCATCGCCCGATTGCTCCGGCCGGATTACACGCTTAGGACTCTCGTCAACTCCGGGGCCGCAAGCTGGGAATGATTGTGCTGTACCTATCAGGTGTGGTCAGGACTGGTGTCAAGTGGAGCTTGGATATATGCCCCGATCCATATTTGACCGCTACGGAGGATTCGCTCAGGTAAGCCGGGTAGTGATGGCGTTCTACGATAAGATCCTGGATTCTCCGGTAACGAGCCCATATTTCCAGAACACAAATATGCGACGGCTAATAGATCATCAATCGCGATTCGTCTCGTCGGTGATGGGCGGCCCCGCGAGCTTTTCGAATGACCATCTGGAGCGAGTTCATGCTCGTTTAGGAATCACTGAACAGGCGTTTCTGGAGATGGTGGACCTTCTTCGCGAGACCCTTGAGGATTTCGACTTTGCAGAGGATGACATTCAAACGGTCGTTGACGACATTATGAGTCGGAAGAACTTTGTAGTCACGAGGTAACCGTGTCCGGACTTGCTGACAATACAGGTCAACTGTTCTCACTAGACCTGGAGACTCACCGTCTGGTTGCCCAGTCTCTGAGCATCGGTATTGCTGTAATCAAGCGCTCGGACTGGTCGGTAGTATTCGAGAATGCGTGTTTCTTCAAATGGTTCGCACCTTCGCTTGACGCAGACGAACCTTTGACGACCCGTGTGCCGGAATTCAATCCTTCTCGCACACTTGCTCGTATAGAGGCTGGTCGCCCATATACCTTCGAGACGGAGACTAACAGCGGCGGCCGGGTATTGCCGCTTAACATTACAGTTCGAACACTTTCCGAAGAAACGGATTGCCTTCTGGTCATGGAATGTCACGACGTTTCGCGCCAGAAGCAAGCGGAATACCTTCTCGAGTCCTATTCAAGGATGGCGGAGAAAAACGCACGCGACATCCAGCGAGAAAAGGAACGCGTGGAACGTCTTCTGCTAAATATAATGCCCCGCTCCGTCTATGACGAAATGAAAGATTACGGGACAGTAACTCCTCAAGTTTTCAACAACGCAACAATACTCATGCTCGACTTCGTGGGTTCAACCGAGAAGAAAATTTCCCGAGATCCCGGAGCGTTGATTACAGAGCTCAATGATATTTTCACCGTGTTCGACCGCATCTGTGAAATGTTCGGGTGTGAACGGATCAGGACGATCGGCGACGCCTACATGGCTGTTTCTGGTCTGCCGGAGCCGAATCCGGAACACGCTCACAACATTGCTCGGGTTGCCTTGCGAATGTTGAGATACATTGAGCGTAGAAACTCTGCACACACGGAGGAATGGCTTTGCCGGATTGGCATTCATTCTGGACCCGTAATCGGATCACTGGTCGGGGTGCAGAAATATGTCTACGACATCTTTGGCCCGGGCGTCAACATGGCCTCTCGGATGGAGGCCCTGTCCGAGTCGATGCAGGTAACAGTCAGCAGCGACACACACGACCTCATCCACGACGATTTTCAGTTGAGTCATCGCGGAGAATTCGAAGTGAAGGGATTTGGTATGCAGACACTCTATTTTCTCGAGCGCGAGCTACCTAGTATGCGGTAACTATCGCTCATCGTATCGTCGATTGTGTCCCGGTTAATAGCCCGGTTGGGAGACGGCAGAGCACCCGACCGAGAATTACCAATGATGTATCGAATTCGACAGGAAAGTTGGTCATGGAACTCCCGGCAATACTCGTAGTCGACGATGAACCGGCTGTGCTCAGCGCAGTCTCCCGCGATCTCAGACGTCATTATGGAGGGCGTTTCAGAATTCTGCGGGCAGATTCGGGCGACTCGGCGTTGGAAATCGTAGTAGAGCTAAAACGGCGCGGAGAAGTGATCGCGCTGCTGCTTTCCGACCAGCGAATGCCCGGCATGTCCGGCGTGGAATTTCTTGCGTCCGTGACTGATTACTTCCCGGAAGCCCGGCGTGTGCTGCTCACAGCTTATGCAGATACCGATGTGGCGATTCGCGCGATCAACGAGATCCGTCTCGATTACTACCTGCTGAAGCCCTGGGATCCTCCCGAAGAACGCCTCTACCCTATCCTCGATGACCTGCTGGATGACTGGCAAGCTGAATTCCAGTCACCATTTCAAGGATTGCGGGTTTTCGGACACCGCTGGTCGGTGTCTACGTATCAGATCAAGGACTTCCTGACGCGAAGCCAGGTGCCGTATCAGTGGCTTGATTCCGAACGCGAGGAGACGCAGAACGAGATGGCCAAGCTCGGAATCGACCCCAGCCGGCTCCCGGTCCTGCTCTTTCCGGACGGCAGCGAACTACACCAGCCCG
This sequence comes from Thermomicrobiaceae bacterium, assembly GCA_040904465.1. Classification (GTDB taxonomy): domain Bacteria; phylum Chloroflexota; class Chloroflexia; order Thermomicrobiales; family Thermomicrobiaceae; genus SLMJ01. The sequence continues at coordinate 12,931 of JBBDTL010000229.1, forward strand.
ACCACGAGGAAATTCTACTCAAGCTCGGAATGCACACCCGCGCAAACCTGCCCTTTTACGACCTGGCGATCGTCGGCGGAGGCCCGGCTGGTCTCGCCGCGGCCGTGTACGGCGCGTCGGAAGGCCTTTCAACAGTATTGATCGAGCAGGAAGCCCCTGGCGGCCAGGCGGGAACCAGTTCCCGGATTGAAAATTATCTCGGTTTCCCCTCGGGCCTCAGCGGGGCAGATCTTGCCCGCAGAGCAGTGACCCAGGCAAGCCGATTTGGAGCCGAGATCATCATCGGCCAGGTCGCCCGTCTGCGAGTTAACGGCCCGTATCGCATTCTGACTCTTGCCGACGGCAGCGAAATCAGTTGTCATGCCCTGGTCGTGGCATCTGGAGTAACCTACCGGCGGCTCGACGTGCCTGGTGCCGAACCACTCACCGGTGCCGGACTGTATTACGGTGGCGCAATCGCGGAAGCAATTGCCAGCGCTGGCCAGGACGTGTTCATCGTCGGGGGAGCAAATTCCGCCGGGCAGGCCGCGATGTATTTCGCTCGCTACGCGAACTCAGTTACGATGCTTGTTCGCTCGGACTCTCTCCATAAGGGGATGTCATCTTACCTGGTTCGGCAAATCGAAGAGACCCCGAACATCAGGGTCATTCCAACAGTCGAGATTGTCGAACTGATCGGTGAACGCAGGCTGGAAGCTATAACGCTCCTGCACAGGCAGACCGGGGAACGTGAACAATGCCAGGCGTCAGCGGTGTTCGCATTCATCGGAGCACAGCCGCATACGGGCTGGCTCGCAGGCGAGGTCGCACTGGATCAGGCGGGATTCGTAATGACCGCGGCAGATGCTCCAGTGCGCAGAGTGAACGGACCATCGTGGCCCCTGCAGCGCACGCCATTCCCGCTCGAAACGAACATTCCCGGTGTGTTCGTCGCCGGTGACGTCAGACACCGATCAATGCGCAGGATTGCCGGGGCAACTGGAGAAGGGGCGATGACCGTCCACTTCGTACACCAGTATCTTTCGACATTGACGCCGACGGCGACCGTTTCAGCACACTCGGCGGGGTAGGGCACAAGCAATGCAGGAGTCTGCTCTGGCAGCAATGAAAGAGAGTCCGATCTTCTGCGGGCTACGAGACGAAGACCTGATGGAACTCATCATCGCTGGCTCGCAGCGTGTTGAGGAACCGGGGACTACGATCATTCAGGAAGGAGCGCGTGGGGAATCGCTTTTTGTCATCCTCAGCGGTGAGGTTGAGGTCTTGCGCGACGCCGGCGATAGTGAAACTACGCTCGCACGGTTCGGACCGGGCGCCTTCGTTGGTGAAATGGCGCTCGTTGACGAAGGACCACGTACTGCGTCGGTACGCACGATCGAGCAGTCCAACGTTCTTGAGATTACCAGAGCGCAATTTGATCGACTGATCGATGAGTCACCCGACGCCGGTCGTGCTCTCGTGCGAACAATTCTCCGCCGTCTCAAAAGCACCGAGGCGATGCTGGTAAACCAGGAGAAACTGGCAGGGCTCGGGAGATTATCAGCGGGCCTGGCACACGAACTAAACAATCCAGCCTCGGCCGTCGGTCGGTTCACCGAACAGCTGGTGGGAACATTCGAACAATGGCAGCAATCGTCGATCGAATTGATCGAAAGCGAACACCCCATCCAGCTCAGTGGTCTCTTGTTGAACGGGGCAAGCAGCGGTGGCAACGGCATGTCTTCGCTAGAGCTTGCTGATGCCGAAGACCATCTCGCCGAATGGCTCGAGAACCACAAAATCGACCAGTTCTGGGACGTCGCATCCAATCTCGCAGCATCCGGCTGGACGGTTTCGGACCTCGAGAAGCTGGAACGTGAGATAGCGCCGGACGACATTGCACCAGTAATCAACTGGTTGAGCGCTGAGTCAGGTATCCGCGTCATCCTGGCAGAGATCCGCACAAGCGCTCAGCGGCTCTCGCAGATTGTCAGCTCCGTCAAATCGTACTCTCACATGGATCGAGCGGCCAGGGAACCGACGGACGTTAACCAGGGCCTGGAGAGCACGATGGTGATTCTCCGGTACAAGACACGGAATCTGCAGGTCTCAATGGACCTCGACCCGGAGCTTCCACTACTCGATGGATATCCCGGCGAGCTGAATCAGGTCTGGACCAATCTGGTTGACAATGCAGTGGACGCCATGGGCGGCGACGGCACGCTCGAGATTCGGACTTTCTCAGATCGAAGCTGTGTCGTGGTCACAATTTCTGATTCTGGTTCCGGGATAACGGATGAGCACAGGCGGCGTCTCTTTGAGCCCTTCTTCACCACCAAGGACGTTGGTCAGGGAACCGGGCTAGGACTCCACATTTCTCACAACATCGTCGTTCACCGTCATGGCGGAAGAATCGATGTCGAGTCACGGCCCGGAAAAACGACATTTACCGTTTCGCTACCCATCCAGCGAAATCAATAGCCAGCACACCAGTGCTGTGATACGAGGTATCGCGCCATGCGGTCGTCGCGTTCGACGGGCAAGCTTGAACCGGTTCGCGCCAGAACGACAGTCCGGTTACACCACTCCGCACTGGAACTCTGGCCGTTGGTCGCTGATGCAAATCGGATGGATCGGTCAGTTGGTTTGCCTCCGGCCGAGTTCACCAGAACGCCGAGACCGGAAGGTGGTGAGACCGTCACAGGCGAGTATCGTAAGTTCGGCTTTCTCTACGCCCGGTGGCAGGAGTTTCCGTTTGAATGGCAGCGACCGCGCCGCTACTCCGTTGTCCGTGAATACGAACTCGGCCCCATCTCCCGCTTCTATGGGGGAATCGAACTCGAGGAACATGACACTGGTACGGACCTGACGGTATTCTGTGAGTTCACTCCCACTACCCGTTTGTCGCGGCCATGGCTTAAACGTTGGCTCGCGCCTCAGACAATGAAAAAAGCGCGGGCCCAGTACGAGGCGATCAGCGACTTTCTCGACGGTCGAACGATTGATCCGTTCCCGACGATCGGCGCACGCGCGCAAGACGTGTACACGGAGAAGCTAGATGCCTGCGCCCTACGGCTGCAAACCTCGGGGGGCTCGACTGACGTCACCCGGCATCTGACACGGATGATCAATGAATCTGGAGATGAGGCGGTTGCCGGGATGCGGCCTCTGGAACTCGCCCAGCTGTGGGGTACCGACCCCGAGGAGACGGTTCACACCTTCCTCCAGGCGACCGTTGATGGGCTACTGGAAATGCGCTGGGAGTTCCTCTGCCCGAGTTGCCGTGGAATGAAAGCCGACGCAGCCCGGCTCCGCGACCTGGAGGTTACGGGCTACTGCGCGGCGTGCAATCTACCTTTCGCCGCGAGTGTTGACGAAGGAATCGAAGCGAGATTTTATCCAACTGAAGCAGTCCGGAATCTCCGTATCGGAACCTATTGTATCGGGAACCCGATGAACACCCCGCATCGGATTGCCCAGACGACCCTGTCGCCTGCGGAAGATCGCACCTGGGTGCTCGACCTCGCTGAGGGTCCATATGTCGTGCGATCTCCGCAGAGCAGGGGTGTTTGCCGGATTGCATCGGACCGGGAAGTTGACAGCAAATTCTCGCGCATCGACGTGAGTCCTGATGCAATGCTGCCGGAATCCGTCACAGTTGGCACTGGCGATAGCGCCTTCAGGTTCGTGAATATGAGCGACATCGAGGTCACGATTGCGATTGATGATGCGCACTGGTCGGAAACCGCGACGACACCTGGACGAATGTTGCTAACTCCGGGGTTCAACTCACTATTCTCTGGAGAGGCGCTCGCACCGGGCGTAGAGCTTGCCGTCGGCCGAGTCGGGCTTCTCTTTTCTGATCTCGCGGGATCTACAGCAATGTATGAGCGTGCCGGCGAGGCGCTGGCTTTTCGAGTCGTGAGCGAGCATTTCAAGATTATAGAGTCTGCAATTCGTGACGCCAGAGGAGCAACAGTTAAGACGATCGGCGATGCGGTGATGGGCGCCTTTCCAGACGGGAACTCAGCTCTCAATGCGGCGATCGATGCTCAGCGCCGTATCCAGGCATTCGACACTCACGGACTGATGAACCCCACGACGATGCTCAAAATCGGC
>JBBDTL010000230.1:0-2772 GCA_040904465.1 Thermomicrobiaceae bacterium
GCTCGGTATTGCGGAGGTCGTCTTTTTCCAGATCGGCGACGGCGAAGTCATGCCTGATCTGGTTCTGAAGGAAAAGATCGTCCGTCAGATCCGGCTTCACCGTCCGGACGTCGTGATCACTCACGACCCGTTTCGGCCATACGCGCTGCATTCAGACCATCGTGGAGTAGGTCAATCGACGGTCGATGCCGTGTACCCAACCGCGCGGGACCCGCTCCACTATCATCACCATTTGACCGACGAGGGACTTCAGCCGCACAAGACGGCCGAGTTGTGGCTATCGAACCCTGAGACGCCGGATCTATATATCGACATAACGGATACCGTCGAGACCAAGATCCACGCGCTAAAGGCGCATAAGAGCCAGGTGGGCGATGGTGAGCATCTCGAGGAGCGCATCAAGGAGCGCACGTCTGATCTCGGTGCTGCCGCCGGAATGAAGTACGCAGAAGCGTTCAAGGTCATCAAAATGCGGCGGTAGCAGAGGCGCACGATTGGAGTCGTGAATTATTCAACTAGTTTGTTGATAATGTCTGCTGCGTCTAGTATCGTAAGAATCCAGGAATATTGAAACTGTAGCTACCTGGCCGGCGGCCGAACGTGATGACGCTGCAAACTTGCGAACTCGCGGGTCGCAGAAAGGTAAGAAATTGGTCGCTCAACCAACCATAGTCCCGACATTTCAGGATGGACGGGCAGTCCCCAGAGCGGGCGAACGGCTAACCAGAGACGCCTATGGCCGTCCGATGACGTATCTGCGGATCTCCCTGACTGATCGCTGTAATCTCCGCTGTGTCTATTGCATGCCGGCGATGGGCGCGAAGTTCGCTCCCAAGGAGGAACTCCTCTCCGACGAGGAGCTTCTCGCGGTCGTGAAGGCAGCAGAGAAGATCGGGTTCAACAAGATCCGGCTCACTGGCGGTGAACCGACCATCCGTCCGCATGTGGTTGATCTCGTTCGGGAGATTGCCTCGCTCCCTGGTATCGACGACATCACCATGACCACGAACGGCCTGCTTCTCAAGCGACTGGCGCAGCCGTTGAAAGACGCTGGTCTGACTCGGGTCAACGTGAGTATCGACACGCTCGATGGCGACAAATTCACGCAGATCACTCGCGGTGGCAAGATCGAGAAGGTTTGGGACGGCATTCACGCTGCTGCGGAAGCCGGACTGTCGCCGATCAAAATGAACGCCGTTGTTGTTCGGGGTCAGAATGATCAGGAAGTCGGCGATCTCGCTGGCCTGACAATGGACAACCCATGGCAGATGCGGTTTATCGAAGTGATGCCGCTCGAAGGGGTGGACGACGTCCATGATTCGGGCCTTGTGACGACGGCCGAGACGATTGACCTCATCGAGGATCAGTTCGACGCGAAGCTCGAGCCGATTGAAGCACCGGCGGGAGATCCTGCCCGCATCTTTCAATTGCCGGGCGCGATGGGCACGGTCGGGTTTATCAGCCCAGTGAGTGAGCCTTTCTGTGCGTTCTGTAACCGGATTCGCCTGACGTCGGACGGCAAGCTACGGCTCTGTCTCCTCCGCAACGATGAGGTAGATGTCCGGGAAATCCTCCGCAATGGTGGCAATGAAGACGACCTGATCGACCAGATTCGCTATGGCGTCTGGCGAAAACCCTGGGGCCACGGTCTGCTGGAAGGCGACCGGGAAATGGGGCGCGGGATGAGCCAGATCGGCGGATAGCCGATCTGGATCGAAATAAGCGGTGTTTGACGGGGAGCCACAATCGGCTCCCCGTTTGCCGTGGACTCGGTAGACCGCAACTAATTCGGGAGGTCCAGCGCATGCGCCACCTCTTCAGCGTGCTGGATCGAGTGCATTCCTCCGCTGCCCAGGAGCACGTCTCCCAGTGTCGTTTCCCGGTTAGGCAGGACGACAGGGAGGTTGAGCTGATCGTCGCGAAACGATTCCACCCGACTGATCAGCTCCAAGTGGACTGCCTCGAACTCCTGCAGAAGCTCGTCGCGCGTCATCCCGGTACGCTCCACGACGAGGCGTTGATTCCACGAGTCAATATCCAGGACGCCCGACGGTGCGCCGTTGGACTGAAACGCGATACCGATCAGCATTTCGTATGTCTCCTGACGCCCGGCGAGATGCGCCAGGATCTGACAGGCCGTCCAGCCTTCGGGGCCGTCATGGACTTTTGTGTCAAGCTGCGATTCCGTCAATTGGCCGAATGTTGATCTCGCCCGGTTGACCCCGGCTTGGATCGCACCGGCAATCTCAGGTTTCGACGCCAAAGTGACCTTCCCTTCCATTGTGACCGCTATGATATCGGGAGGGGACAATTTGCGCCGGAATTGAGATGTAGATACAGAGACCTCCCTTTGGCCAGGATGGCGATATGCCTGGCTTGCGCCAGGTGTCACGTCTGAGCCCGTGGATCTGTCACGTCACGTAGGCCGTCGCCCGCCAGGTTGAACGCGAATACCGCAATCAGCAGCGCAATGCCAGGCGCAAATGCGAACCATGGTTGAACGGCGAGTTGCTGGGTGCCATCCCGAATCATCTGTCCCCATGTCGCGGTGGGTGGGGAGACTCCGAGACCGATGAAGCTGAGACTCGCTTCAAGCCGGATCGCCGATGCCATCCACAAGCTACCGAGTACCAGGATATCCCCGATCATATTCGGAGCGACGTGAATGCCCAGTATCCGCCCGTCCCCGACGCCTACCGCTCGTGCCGCTTGAATGTAATCCATCTCTTTGATGGATAACGTAGCGCCGTAGGCGATCCGGGTAAACCGGGG
>JBBDTL010000231.1:0-2755 GCA_040904465.1 Thermomicrobiaceae bacterium
GTCAGATCGACGATCTGGCTAGCTGCCTCCTGCCAGGCGTCATCACCGGCCTGCTCTGGCGACTGTCCGAGTGCATCAACCACACGATCAGCGATGGTGACCGCGCCCGCCCGCGTGCCGAGCTGATCGTCACTTTCACTTGCCAGCACCGGTCCGATCTCGGGATCGCTGCGAAGGTGCTCCAGACGCTCCGAGACCGCCGTCAGCCCTTCGCGGTCCAGCAAATTCCCGCTCGGAGATTCAACGATGAAGTCGTAATCGACGACCCCGCCATCGAACCGGGTGTCGATCGCATCACGCGCTTCGAATATCGGCCCTTCTGGTTCATCGGATGCCATCTCATCAGGTGCACCCACCAGAAACGGGATCGCCAGCGCCGCGGTCATCAGTGCGAAGCCAGTGAGAACAAGTCCTCTCCGGTCAGCACAGAACCGGGCTATTCTGCTCATAAGTTGCTGAGTATTCACACATCCTCCTGTACGGCGAGGTAACGGTCATTTCTCTACATGTCAGTCTATACATACGACTTCGTCCTGTCAAGCACAACATGTCCACAATAGATTATCGTCCCCGACCCCGCGTCGCAGGTATAAATCCTTGCCGCTCACTCTGCTCTCATCTCTCATGAGATGACAGAATCACCGAACAACTCACCCCCACAAAGTCACTGACCATCTTCACCATCTACAAAACATGCGTTGACACTGTGAGCAGACACCGCTATACTGCCTGAGATGAATGAACGTTCATTCATCTGGATATCCAGTAGTTCAGGAATGTAAATGGCCAGAGTCACCCAGCAACATGTCGACGCCCGGCGGGAGGCAATCCTCGCCGCCGCCGCCAGGCTCTTCGCCCGAAAGGGCCTTAGCAGCGCCACCATGGCGGATATCGCTTCCGAAGCAGATCTCAGCGCCGGAGCGATCTACCGCTATTTCGACGGAAAGGATGAGCTCACGCGCGCGGTCTTCGACGAAGCGATCGCGCGAAACCAGCGCATGTTTGACGAAGCCGCCGAGAATGCCACAACCCCATTTGACGCCCTGCAGCGAATTGGCCGCCAGGTCTGGATCGAGCTGGAAGATCGCGACGCGATGATCTGTGACATCCAGATGGCGGTGATGGCTGCGCAATACCCAGAGGAGATTGGCCCGGATGTGGCCCAGACAAGTCAATCCGTACGGCGTCTGCTGGAAGGCATGATTCAAGCCGCCCAGCACTCCGGCGAGATCGACCCGGAGATAGATTCAGGCGATCTGGCGTTGTTGCTCCAGGCAGCCACATCAGGCATACAGATGCTGAAGTTGACTGATCCAAACGATCTCGATGCGGAATCCGCATTCAAATTGATGGTTCGTATGGTACAGGGGTTGCGCACGCCCACCCCTGAATCGCAAGAAAGGTAACCCCGTCAATGTCATCGCAACCGAAAACGTTTACTGGCCGTCTGGCTGCGCTCAGCGCGCGACGGCCGTGGATCACCGTCTTCTCCTGGATCCTCATCATTGCCGCCGCGGCAGTCGTCGCCGCAGTGTTTCCGGCGGACCTCAATACCGACTTCAACTTCACCAACGACCCGGAAGCAGTCCGGGGCGAACAGTTACTGAATGAGCGAATGGATGAAGGTGAGCCGGCCCCGGACGAATTCGTGGTGGTCAGTTCGCCCGAGTATTCCGTCGAGTCATCTGAATTCCAGACGTTCGTGGGTGAACTTCAGGCCGGACTCATGGCCATGGAAGACGATGTCTCGATGGCGGCCAGCTACTACGAGCTGCAGGACCCGTCCCTCGTTTCCGATGACGGGCAGGCAACGATTGTTCCGGTCTTTCTGCAGAACCCGCAAGGTGACATTCACGGTTATCTCGAGTACATCGAAGAAACTGATGGACAACAGGGATTTGAGGTCGCAACCGGCGGATTCGCCAGTATCAACGAAACCTTCATCGAAACGTCAGAAGCCGACCTGATTACGGGTGAGACGATCGGCATCTCGATCGCGTTGATCGTACTTGTCGTCGTCTTCGGGACACTAGTGGCAGCAGGTATCCCACTGCTGATGGCGATCTTCGCGATTACGATCTCCATTGGCGTCACGATGATCGTTGGCCAGTACCTCGATCTTTCACTCTTCGTTATCAATATGACCGTAATGATCGGACTCGCGGTCGGAATCGACTATTCACTCTTCATCCTTGGGCGCTACCGTGAAGAGCGCCAACTCGGTTTCGATCAGTCGACCGCAATCAGTCACGCAGGCGAGACAGCCAGCAAGGCGGTCTTCTTCTCCGGTCTGACAGTGGTCATCGCCCTGATCGGCATGTTGATCGTCCCGTCGAACCTGTTCAACAGTCTGGGCATCGGCGCGATTATCGTGGTTGTCGTCTCGGTTCTGGCAACGCTTACCCTTCTGCCCGCGATGCTTGGGCTACTGGGAGACCGAATCAATAGTGGGCGCGGGCGCCTGCTCATGGGAGTTATCGCCGCGGCACTCCTGGGGTTCTCGTTCGTCTTTCAAGAGCTCGGTGTCGAGAGCTATTTCGTCTGGGGCTACCGTGTCCTGGCAACACTTTCCGCACTGATGGCTATCGTGGGATATGACCCGTTCCGGAAACCAGACGACGCCGCAGACAATGGCCGCTTCTGGACGGCAATTTCCCGTCTGGTTATGGCCCGTCCGGTATTCAGCATCGTCATCGTCGGTACGCTGATGATCGCCCTGTCTACCGTCTATTTCACGATCGAGATAGGAGAGTCC
>JBBDTL010000232.1:0-2718 GCA_040904465.1 Thermomicrobiaceae bacterium
GGTGCCGCAAGGCGCTTCCATTCTGCCCCGGTTCCGGTAGCGCCGGACCGAAGTTGATCAGGTATTGGCTGTCATGGAGTCCCGCTGGCAGGTTGCCGGTTCGACTGACGCAGATTCCCCGGTAGTAGGGGAGGAAGTCCGGTGCGCCTTCGCCGAGCGGTAGCCCACCTTCCGGATCGATAAGAAATGTGTGAAGCCGCGGCCGAGTGAGTTCCCCGATCCATTGCTGGATAATATGTGGAACGTCGTAATCGACGACGACGATGTCCACTGTTGCGAGAGCCAGCGTCAACCATTCCGCAAGCCGGTGTCCCTCTCGTCGCTCATAGGTAACGTAGGTGATGTGGGGATGATTTTCCTGAAACGATCTGAACCCAGCTGCTCCCTGCTCCAGGAGCATATTGCGCAACCAGGGGTTGGCCCGTTCTTCATAGAATCGCACCTCGTCGTCGATATCCATGATTTTGCGCGCCATCGCGCGGTAGAGATGCGCCGCCGGGTTGTCGTGGTCTGAAATGACGGATCTGGGAAAGAACGCCCAGCGTCGGCGTGGTTGCGGCAACACGGCAACGGAACCCTCTCGCTAGTACTGATCAGGATGCTTGCGATATCATCCCTTACTCGCCAGACCGGGCCTCGCTCGGGTCAGCCTCAGGCTGGTTGATCAGGTTTACCACGTCATCCACGCCTTCGACAGCACGGACGCGCTTTTCAATGTCTGCCGAGATTTCGTCGGATTCCACCGAACCACGGAGAAAGATCGTCGTACCGTTCGCGTCTACGTTGATGTCACCCTTTGGCAGTTCTGGATCCCGGAACACCGAGCTCATCACCCGATCGACCAAAACCGGCTCACTCTCGGGCCGTCGGTCGGAACCACCTTCCGCCATTTCCTTCGCCCGGTGGACCGCTCCCTCTGCAAAGCCGGAAAAGTACTCTGCGCGCCTCGGGATATCTTCGGTTATCGTCTGATCGATCGTGTTGCGCGCCTTGATCGCCTTGTCTCGCGCCAGCGATCGTCGTCGCCGTCCGTTCTGCGGGTCAAGCGCGAACATCGCAGCCGCGCCGATTACCAGTCCGGTTAGCAGCCCCCATATGTATCCGCGACGCCTGGAGCGCCGTTCATCCGGAATATAGTCCTGGTAGTTAAAGTCATAACGCATTTAGATCGCCTCTCCTGATTCTCGAACGAAAACATTCATCGCGGGTGCCGGGCATGCGTGTACAGCCCCCGGTACACTGATCGCAATGGGTGTGCCAGCTCAATACTCGCCTGTGGGATCTGACAGGGGCTGGGACACCGGTCGGCTCGCGGAGGTGCTAGTATGATCGTGTTGGGCCATTATTCTTCGAGAGGAGCAGGCTGAATGCCGGCGATCGTTCTGAATCACGTAAGCGTCAGTGCGAAGGACCTGGAGACGTCAACTCGTTTTTACGAGGAATTGCTCGGTATGGAACGAATTCCTACGCCGAACTTTGGTGGGAACGTTCAGTGGTTGCGAATCGGCACGCAACAGCTCCACCTGGCCGAGCGAGAGGTGAGGATCAATAATCTGAACCATTTTGGAATTACGGTTGATGATTTCCCGCGTGTCTACAACAAAGCGAAAGAGATGGGGATCTTCAACGACCGGATGCAAGGGTATCATCTCTGTGAGCTGCCCGACGGCAAAGTGCAGCTCTATGTAAAAGACCCTGCCGGCAACACACTGGAGATCAATCATCCGGATGTCTCCACGCTTGCAGACGATATCCGGGCGGACATAACCCGGCTTGAGGACGCGTTCCCGCAAAGCGAGTCCAACATGCAGGCCAGGCTTTTCGCGACCGCTGATGATGTTCCGGACGCCTGAGCCAGTTGACAGGAACGCCGGCTGGGCCATAGGATGCGGCAGCAGATTGAGATTGTTACGCGCCGTTACAGGGAAGGAAAGACGTATGAGCGTTGAGCAGACATTGAAAGACAAAGGTATCGAGTTGCCACCAGTTCCCGGACCCGCCGGAAACTATGTCCACGCCGTTCGCACCGGCAACCTGCTCTATCTTTCGGGCAAAGGACCGTTTGACCCGAACGGCGGACCTGCCCCGACAGGCAAAGTCGGCTCGGATGTCGCCGTTGACGATGCCTACCAGCACGCGCGCTCGGTTGGACTGACGCTTATCTCGGTCATGAAAGATGAACTTGGCAGCCTGGATAATGTCACCCGGGTCGTCAAAGTTCTCGGGATGGTCAATGCGGTTCCTGAGTTCGGCCAGCAGCCTCAGGTGATCAACGGTTGTTCAGACCTGTTTGTCGAAGTTTTCGGCGACGCTGGTCGCCACGCGCGATCCGCAGTCGGATTGGGCTCGCTGCCGAACGGCATTACGGTTGAGATTGAAGTAATCGTCGAGGTCAAATAGCGACTGACGGTAGTTATCCAGCACGCAGAAATGAACGACGCCCGACCTCGTCAGGTCGGGCGTCAACCTTTTGAACTCATCGAGCGGAGACCTAACTAGTTCTGCGGAGCTCCATACGTCGCTGCAGCCAGAGTTCGTTCAGCCGCTCGTCGATCTCATTCAAGCGGCCCTTGAGCGCCGGATCAAGTGGTGTATTGGAAATATCCTGCAGCACCTGCCGTCGCTCTAGCGAGAGAACGTCGATCACCCCCAGAATGCTGGTCGGCATACGGTACGGATGCAGATCAAGCATGTCCATTTCGCCAGTAAGTGTTGTCA
>JBBDTL010000233.1:0-2663 GCA_040904465.1 Thermomicrobiaceae bacterium
GTCAGTATCTTGAAATGCGCAATGACGGCCCAGCCGGTATCCGAATTCACTACGACTGTTGATGTCTCCATGATACCATCAACGGAGCATGTACACGGGCTTTCAGGAGGCCTTAGACTCGGCCCGGCGGACTTCCAGAGGAGTTGCCCATATGAACTACGAGTTTCCCGGCAAAGGCAAGGTTTCGGTCCTCAAGACCAAACCGGAAACCGTATTGAACGACATCGGCGAGTTGATGGAGAAGGCGGACTATCAACAGGCTCTCTCGAAAGACCTCGCCACGATCCTCAAGATCAACATTTCCTGGCAGACCTGGTATCCGGCCTGCTCCTCCAACCCGTGGCAGATCGAAGGCGTTATACGTCAACTACAGAAGGATGGCTACCAGCGTCTTATCGCCGGTCACAACGACACGGTGGTCGTCGACGCCTACGTTGGCGAGCGGAACAACAAGCACAAGTATGTTGTCGACAAGTACGGAGTCGAAAACGTCCACCTATATGAGCCGCATGTGGAATGGATCACCTACGAGCCAAAAGCCGAGATGATGGTGCTGCATGACATCTATCCGGAAGGAATCCAGATCCCGAAGATGTTCATTGGCAAGAACATCATCCAGTTACCGACGGTAAAGACCCACGTCTTTACCACGATCACTGGCGCCATGAAAAACGCGTTCGGCGGATTGCTGAATCACCGGCGACACTGGACCCACGCCGTGATCCACGAAACGCTGGTTGACCTTCTCGCGATTCAGCGAGAGATCCATCCCGGCGTCTTCGCGGTCATGGACGGCACCTTCGCCGGCGACGGACCCGGCCCCAGGGCGATGCGCCCGCACGAGAAGGACATCCTGCTGGCAAGCGCCGATCAGGTCTCGATCGACGCAATCAGCGCCAAACTTCAGGGCTTCGATCCAATGGAGCTCGATTTCATTCGCCTCGCCCATGAAAAAGGTCTGGGCATCGGAGATCCGAAGGATATCGAGATTGTCGGCTACGACATCTCACTGGAAGAGGCCTGGAACTTCATCCACGAGGACACCTTTGCCAGTAAGGGTCAGAAACTCATCTACCACGGCCCTCTGAAGCGATTCGAGAAGCCGCTGCTGCGGTCGCCGATCGTCGGTTGGTCTTTCTTCGCTTCGAACTTCTATCACAATGTCTATTGGTATCCGTTCGTCGGCCGGAAGCGTGTCAAGAAGGCGCTGGAGACGAAATGGGGACAACTCTTCAAGAGCTATGACGACGGCAAAGCCGTGCTCCCGGGACCGGAACCAAAAGCCACGGCTATCGCTATCGGCGCGATGACAGCGTTTATTGGAGTGGCCGCGATGGTACTCACCCGGCTATTTCGACGATCCTAGTCAATGCCAGAACGACACACGACAGAGCCAACGGGAGGGCAGCAACGCCCTCCCGTTTATCACCGCCTGAGTTTCGATCCTACTCTGATGCAAGTGATCAACTCATTAATTGAGCGATGTAATCCGCTGTCAGGCCAAAGCGCTGCCGTAAAAAATTTAGGAAGAATGATCCCTGCTGGGTGGAGGAAGCTGAGGAATACCGATCATCATACGCTTCGTCTCCCGATCTGCCGAGCATGACATCATGCCGTTCCGGCCACTCACCGGGATGCCATTCGAACCGCTGACGCTCAAAGTACTGCACGACATACGTCTCGCCCGTGTCGCGGTTCTTCTCCCGAAACTCTTCGCTTATCGGGTAACCATAGATCGCCAGCCCACCATACTGCTCCCAGAAATCCCTGAACCCGCCACAAAGCCTGTGCTCGGTCTGGGGAAAATAGGTGCAATGGTTGTCACTGCGCGCATCGACCGGCTGAAAAGGATCCTCATCTGAGAGCTCACTGGTGAGGTCGTGACCGAGCCTCGAGAGTTGCACGTCGTATCTCTCCGGCCAGGTCTCCGGATGCAACTCGAACTTGGCCCGCTCGAAGTACTGTACGGTCCGGCCGTCTTCCTGAATTTCTGACGATACGGGATAGCCGAAACTGAGAAGTCCTCCGAAACGCCACCAGTACAGTAGAAAGTTCCCACCGACTTCTTCATCAGTTTCCGGGAAATGACGCGTAGAAGGCTGAGAGAGGTCGCCCTCAACGAAATCCTCCACTGTGGCGAAACCGTAGCCCATCTCACGCAGGCCATCGATGATCCCCGGCAGGGCTGCTCCGTCGGTCGAGCCGTGCCCGATATGCATGAGAATGTTCGCTCCCGGCTGGGCCGCGTCGAGTGCTCGCTGCCGGACTACGTCAACAGGATCTCCATACCAGCCGAACGTGTCGGCGGTCCACATAATGTTCTCGGTGTACCCGGCGTCCGCAAACGCTGCCAGTGACGTCGGGTTGTAATCGCCATACGGTGGGCGAATATACGGTTTCAGATCAACGCCAAACTGCTGCTGAACCAGCTCCTCGGTTCGCTGAAGCTGACTGACAACTTCGCTGTATGTCAGCGGATCAGTCTCGTCATGAATGTTTGATCCCGTGTACTCGCCCGTTAACGAGTAGTGGTCCCAGGTGTGATTCATCAGGTGATGGCCCTCGTCCACAATGCGCTGCATCAGATCCGGATTCTCCGCGGCCCAGATACCGGTGACCGCAAACGTTGCCCGCACTCCGCGATTTCGAAGGATGTCCAGGAC
>JBBDTL010000234.1:0-2647 GCA_040904465.1 Thermomicrobiaceae bacterium
AGACGAGTGTTCACGTGCTGGTCATTCCCAACCAGCACTACGCCTCGTTGAACGATGCGGTCACCGATCAAACCGACCTGCTGGCGCATGCGTTGAGAATCTGTGCCAGCGTGGCAAAGGACGAGGGAATCGATGAGCGGGGCTATCGAGTCGTCACGAATGTTGGCGACGAAGGCGGGCAATCAGTTCATCATCTGCATTTTCACGTTCTGGGCGGTCAGGAACTCACTGGGCGAATGGGGTAGTTCGAACCGGACGCCCTCTCGTTGTTTCGCCGCATTGGCGGTAGAATAAGAGGCAGGTTTCGGACACATTTTGCCAACCTGGTCAGATCAGAACTGAGGACAAGGTGCTCTACGATTTCGTCGCAGGCAATATCCCGATTACGCTGATTATCGTTGGGCTTGTGGGTGCCTGGGCCTATCGCAGCCGATCATCCATCCAGCTCGCGATGAACGACAGGAATCCGTTCTGGGCGGTAATTGCGAAGATCGCGGTTTTCTCGACACCGCTCTTCGTTCTCTGGGTAACCGTGCTCGATAACTGGCGGCAGTTTCTTGGCTATATTGTCGTGACCGGTCGAGACTATGCTACTGACCCGTTTGAGACGGGCGCCACCCCGGAACTCCTGCGAGCGGTATCGATTGCCCTGCTAGTAACCTCGATCGTCAGCCTGGCGCTGGTTTATGCCCGGCATATGGGCGCCTATGTCTTCCTGATAATCTCTGTGGTCCTGGCCCCGATCTTCATGTTCACATTCAATGAGGTTCGTATCAGCGCGGACGCGTTCCTGCGCCTGTCCGAGACGGCGCTGGAGAATCCAGCACTTCTCGATGCCGGAGCAATTCTCTTCTGGGCGACGGGGATGTTCGTGATAACCGCTGCCGTGGTGGTGTCTGCCTACCTGATGTTGTTCGCGCTCGTCGCACTGCCTGTGCGGATTATTTATGGGCTGACACAGGCGCCGAAGGAAGAGCAACTGGCCGGGGTATTCAAATCGTACGAGCGGCGGGCCCGGAACTCACGCTCAAACCAGAACAAGTCGCCGGGAAATGCCAGCCTGCACCACGACGTGCCGGTAAAGTCCTGATCCTGATTACTACCGGTCTTCGGAAATCTCTGCCTCTGATTGCTGAGCACGCGTGGAGAGTTCGGTGACCCGGAGTTCCGCAGTATCGAGCATATGGTTGCATCGTTGAATGATCTGCATCCCGAACTCGTACTCCAGCACCGCGTCCTCAAGGCTCAGCTCGCCTGACTCAAGCCGGTCAACCGACTGTTCGAGCTGGCGAACAAGTTCCTCGTAGGACGCGTCTTCGGAGATTGTACGTTGGTCCCCGGAAGGGGCCGTTTCACTCATTCATCGATTCCTTACCGTTCCGAAGATCAATTTCATCAACTGATACGCGGGCAGCGCCATCATGGAAACTCAGTCGCAATGATGTGCCGTTTGATAACTCTGACGCTCCACGTACCCTCTTGCCGGTTTCCGGGTCAGTCACGAGTGCGTACCCTCGAGCCAGGAGATCACGCGGATTCAGTAGCGACAACTGTCGCTCGAAGCCCCGTAGGTCGCCCCTGTAATCACGCATCGTAATGTCGAATGCCCGCCGCAATTCATCGGTCAGTTGATCCAGCCGCATACGTTCCTGCTGGAGGGACCATTGCGGATCGAATCTCGAGAACCGTTGCCGGAGCGTCTGCAGTTCACCTCGCTCGCGGGAGAAGCGGCTCCAGACGAGGGTATCGAGCGTATCCATCTGCGCTCGGAGATGCTGAACATATTCGCGGATATGCGGGGCAACGAGCTCTGCAGCGGCAGAAGGGGTCGGTGCCCGAAGGTCGGCAACCAGATCACAGAGCGTTGTATCGGTTTCATGACCGATTGCCGAGACAACCGGTATAGGGCATCGATAAACCGCGCGGAGGACCCGTTCGTCGTTGAAGGCCCAGAGATCTTCGATCGACCCGCCGCCTCGTGCAATGATAACCACTTCGGCTCGTCCGTCGTCCGCGACTTTTTCCAGCGCCGCAATGACCGAAGCGGGTGACGAATCCCCCTGTACGATTGCGGGGGCCAGAATCAGCTCACCGAGTGGGTAGCGCCGCCGCAGGATATCCTGAATGTCGTGCCAGACTGAGCCGGTTGGAGACGTAATCACTGCGATCCGGCGAGGGTATTCTGGGATCGCGCGCTTTCGCGAGGCATCGAACAGCCCTTCCTGCTCCAGCTTCTGTTTCAGCTCCTGGAGCTTGAGCTGCAATAGCCCTTCTCCCGCGGCCAGGATCTGATCGACATAAAGCTGATACTGTCCGAAAGCAGGATATGAAGATATCCGCCCGTTAGTCAGGACAGCATCGCCATCGGATGGCTTGTGATTGATCAACGGAAGAGTGTTTTTGAACAGCGCGCATCTGAGCTGCGACGAGGCAGATTTCAGCGTGAAGTACCAGTGGCCGTTGGCTGAGCGCCGGGCGTTCGATACCTCTCCACTGACCCAGATATCTTCCAGGAGTGGGTCAGTATTGAAGAGGTCCTGGATGTAACTGGAGACCTCATCAACATTAAATATTCGAACTCCCGTATTCACCGGGCCGCTCATCATTCAGTTCGCATTCGGAAGAGTGGATGGCCGTACTCTACCGT
>JBBDTL010000235.1:0-2597 GCA_040904465.1 Thermomicrobiaceae bacterium
CCGGACCATGCGATGTCCGACGGTGGGCAGTCACTGACCTTCGAGAACTTCGAAGAGGCAATGGCCAGTTCCAGCGCGATCGCCAGTGCCATCGGGCGCTCGATTCCTCGAGAAGCCGGCGTAAACGTTTCCGCCGACGATTAATCACGTTAGACGTATAAGCAGGAGCGACAAGCTGGTAGGGGAGGGGCTTGTTCCCTCCCGCGTCAGACGTAGCAGCAGGAGTGACCATCCGGTAGGGGCTTGCCCCTCCCGCACTCGCTAGACCATTACCTGGAAACGAGCGCAATGCAGGGAATCAATTTCGACAGTGACGGGCTGGTGCCAGCCATTGCCCAGGACGCCCGTACCGGACAGGTGCGAATGCTCGGCTACATGAATGCAGAGGCGGTCTCAGCTACGATCGAGACCGGTACGCTACATTTCTACTCACGCAGCCGCCAGAAGCTGTGGAAGAAGGGCGAAACCTCTGGGAACGTCCACCATGTTACCGATATCCGTCACGACTGCGACGGCGATACTCTGCTCGTACAGGTAATTCCTGATGGTCCGACCTGCCACACTGGCGCGGACACCTGCTTTGATGAAGGGCTCATTCACCAGGCCCCGGAATCGTCGGGCGCCTATCATGACGTGGTCCATTCGCTGGCCGGCGTCATCCAGGACCGCCATATGAACCCACCGGAAGGCTCGTATACGAGCTATCTGTTCCGCGAGGGAATCGACAAGATCGGCAAGAAGATCGGTGAAGAGTCCGCAGAGGTCATCATCGCGTCCAAAAATGACGATGACAATGCAGTTTCGATGGAAGCGGCCGATTTGATCTACCATTTGCTGGTGATGCTTGAGGCTCGCCAGGTGCCGATCGAGTCCGTGTTCGCCGAGCTCAGAACGCGGCGGGGTGTAAGTCAGGCGTCGTCGGAGTAGCTAAGCGGGCGGACTACCATCCGGCCAGCCTCAATGTTGACTTCCGGAACGACGTCTTTCAACGCCGGAATCAACAGCTCCTTGCCCTCATCATCTTTGATGACATAGACGTCGTTGGCGCCCGTCTCGATGATATCTGTTACCTCCCCGAGTACGTTTCCTGACTCGTCAACGGCCGTCAGTCCGATAATCTCGAAGTAGTAATGCTCATCCTCTTCGAGGGGGGCGGCATTCTCAATGTCTATCTGAACGATCTGGTCCCGGAGCTCTTCCGCCATCTCGCGGGTATTGATTCCTTCGATGCGCATGATCGCCAGGTTCCCCTTGAGGCGTGCCCGGTTGACCTTTCTCGGGGTTGATTCGTCCCCGATAAAGACGTGGGGCAGCTCCGGGATCCGATCCGGGAAATGAGTGTAAATGTACATCCGGATTTCGCCGCGAATCCCGTGCGGTGAGACCACGCGGCCGATCGTCAGTCGTTCCATCGGCGATTCGTTCTCGTCCCCTGTATCGCCCGCGGTGTTCGGATCGTGAGGCTGTTCAGTCATCAATGTCCAATGAAGCGCGCATACCCCGGCGCGAAGCGGCAGTATTGAGAAGGGTCCTGATAGATCGAGCGATACGTCCCTGCCGGCCGATGACCTTGCCCATTTCGTCCGGCGGCACCGAGAGGTGAATGATGACCATCTGGCCCCGGCGGGAGGCCTCTACGCTGACCGAATCCGGGTCATCGACCAGATTGCAGGCCATGTACTCAACCAGGCGTTCGAGCTCTTCCACGCTTTGCTCCCCTTGATCAGAAGAAACCATCGTCAGCGTATCCATGATATACAGGCAAACTGGCTACCAGAATGGTAGCCAGTTCCAGGTCGTCTATCAAAAAGCGGAATCGAGCCGGATCTAGTTCTCGGTTTCTTCAGCGGGCTCGTCTCCCGTAGCGTCATCTGCCTGGCTGGCTTCCGCTTCGGCGGCGGGTTCAGCCGATGGTGCGGCTGCCGCTTTGCCTGCCGGCTTTGCTTCTGCCGTCGCTACTGGGCCCTGATAGCCCGGAAGGACACCACTCTTGACCAGCAGCGAGCGTACTGTCTCGGTGGGCTGAGCGCCGTGATCCAGCCAGTATTTCGCACGTTCTTCGTCGACGCGCAATGTATACGGATCGGTTTTTGGATCGTAATGGCCCAGAATCTCGATAAAGCGGCCATCGCGCGGTTTGGTGGACTCGGCAGCCACGATACGGTAACTCGGCTGCTTTTTGGCGCCCATTCGGCGAAGTCGAAGCTTGATCACGCTCGGTTGCTCCCTCTCGTATCGGTCGTCGTGGTTATTCTCAGTCAGGCTAAAGCACAATTGAGCGTCCTGCAGGACACCCACAGGACCGAATGACTATAGCACCTGCGGGTTCGCACGTCAAACGCTCCCCGTGCCGGCGGGCTCGAGATATTCCAGCGCCGGCAGTGTCAGGAACTCGATAAACTCATCATTCTGAACGAGACTATCCAGTAACGCAGCCGCGTCTCCGAAGCGCTGCGCTCCGGCATTCACGAGCTTGTCGAGCTCTTCGGCGTGTAACGTCTTGTACAAATCCGCGGTCACTTTTGTGCCGTTATCGAGCGTCGCTCCGTGGTGGATCCATTGCCAGAGCTGCGCCCGCGCGATCTCTGCCGTCGCAG
>JBBDTL010000236.1:0-15770 GCA_040904465.1 Thermomicrobiaceae bacterium
CCCGGCAATACGGTCTGGAAACGATCTGGGATGTCTCTGACCCCGTGTTCATGGCTTGTGAGCTGATAGATGGCGCGCTGGAAAACGCCGCTGGCACGATCCGGTATCCGGCGCCATTCAGGGAACTATAAGGGTTGACGTCCCGGCCGAATTAGTCACCCGCTCTTTTCAGACTCCCACGTGCTTACGACCTGATCCAGACCTGCTTGATAATCCGGATATTGCGGTTCCCAGCCGGTTGCACGCTTGAACCGGTCTGCATTCGCGATTGTCGATGTTGTTGCGAATCCGGCCGCATACGATCCCGCAGCGATCCGGGCGAGCCAGACCGGTACCCGAAACGGTGGTCTGGCTCCCAGCCTTCCGGCAAAGTAGTGAAAGAACGCACCGACCTGAACTGGCTGGTTATCCACGATGTGAAAGACCCCCTCAGGTCGATGTTCGATGGCCGCGACAAAAGCTGCCGCTGCGTCATCGACGTGGATAATCGACCAGTAGGCCTTACCATCGCCGACAACTGGCAGCATGCGTCTTTGCAGAGCCTCCCCAAATGACTGCGTATGCCAGGCATCGGGCCCGTAGAACCAACCACCACGCAAAATGGTGGTCGTAAATCTGTGCTCCTCTCCGGCATCGATCGCGATCCGCTCTGCATCCGCAGCAGACCTGGTCACATCGTCTGGATTGACGGGGTCTTTCTCATCGAACGGCGACTGGTCATCTGGCCTGGCAACCCAGACGATGCTCTGGAAGATCAGATGCTGGGCGCCGGTTCGCCGAGCGACTTCGACGAGGGACTCGACACCGCGTACCCGAATTCGATCGTTGACTTCCCAGTCTTTACTGGAGGGTCGTTGCTTCTTGGGGATCGCCGTGGCTGCGTGAATGATGGAATCGAGGGATTCGACGTGGGAGGTTATGGAGTCAGGAGAGAACAGATCCGTCCGGACCGGAGTTCCGCCATTCCGTCGAACGAGGTTATCTCCACGCTTATCGCGCGTCAGACCGAGTACTTCGTGGCCGTTCGTGGAAAGCGATTTGACGAGACGATTCCCGAGCACCCCGGTCGATCCGGCAATCAGGATTCGCATTCGTCTCTTCTCCCTTCAACTGCTTGCGGGTCGCGCGTAATGATCGCTCGGCGGAGACGCTTATCGTCATTCTTCCTCTTTACCGAGTATCGGAGCCTGCCAGTCGACGATCTCCTGAATCTGCCTGCGGGCGATGCTATCAGGCGTGAGCTTCGTGACCAGATTTCGGATTCCGCCGAGCGTGGGGTTTTCCAACTGAGCCATCCGCCCGATTCGATGAGATAACTCGGTGATCACTCGGGTTCGGGGTCCGCGAGCTCGTTCGTAAGCTCTCAAGGCAGCTTCGATGGTGACGTAGCGGTTGAGACAATCTGCAAGTACCACGCCGTCTTCGATCGCCTGAGCCGCACCCTGACCGGTGTTCGGCGTCATTGAATGAGCTGCATCTCCCGCCAGCGTGACTGCCCCATCTCCCCAATTTGGAATCGGAGGCCGATCGTAGATGTCATTTCTCAGAATGGTGACGCCGGGCGTTGCCTCGATTGTTTCAGGAATCGGTGAATGCCAGTTGCCGAAGAGTTCAAGCAATTCCTTTCGGTGCCCTCCTGATCCGGCCATCTGACCTTCGAGTGCGTTCTTTACGGCAAACCAGTAGACGCGCCCATCTGTCAGCGGCACCCATCCGAACCGAGCGCCCGCACCCCAGGATTCTGTCGAGTGCCCTGTTCCAAAGCGCTCGATGTCCGGATTCCGGGAGACTGCCCGCCATGCAGTGTACCCGGAGTATCGGGGAGGGATATCACCGTGAACTTGCGCTCGCACTGTGGACCAGATGCCATCGGCACCTATCAGGATATTCCCAATCCGATGCGAGCCATCCGCAAAGTGAGCGGTGACTCGGCGGCCGTTCTGCTCGAATTCGGTTAGCTTATGCCCGGTGTGTAGCGTACCGGCTGGCAGCTTCGTCAGCAGCAGTTCCATCAGATCGGCTCGATGGACAGCCAGTGTGGCCGCCCTTGCCTTCTCACTGATTAATCGGGCATCGGTTTGTGAAAGCGTATTGCCTCCGGAATCGAGAATGGAGAGCTGGGCCAACGGTTGCCCGATGTCTGCAAGTGCATCTTCGAGATTGATCGCCCGAAGTGCTTTTACGGCATTACTCCAGAGAATAAGCCCGGCGCCGAGTGGTTGAATCCGCTCCTGACGTTCGAATACGTTTACTGTGTGCCCGGCCCGGTTGAGCGCGATCGCAGATGTCAGGCCAGCCACTCCCGCTCCCGCGATGAGGATTTCATATTTGTGGCGCCTCATTCGTTTTCCGATCCATTGCGTTCTGCAATTCGCGCCACGAGCTCGTCGGGCCTGAGGATCATTACATACTCCTGCTGTCCGTCAGGAGCCCGAACTGTCTTGATGTGGCGGAAACCGGCTTTCCGGTAGGCATGAATAGCCACTCGATTGGTGACTGCCGGAGCGATCACGCAACATGAGATCGTCTCATCCTGAAAGACAACCCGGCGGACGAACTCCTGCAGCATGAGTGAACCGAATCCGCGGTATCGGAACTGGTCGTCTCCGATGAAAAGGTCAACCCCCGCGGCATCGCGGTCAACATTGAGGGCGGCGGCATAGGACTTATCGTGGTCGATCCGATACGTCTGGATGTAGCCGACAGGCTGCTCATCATAATCGACCATAAAACAGTGCACCGGTTCTTCCCCGCTGATTCGTGCGAGATACTTGCCCTCGACTTCAGCCAGTGTTTCCGGGGTAGATCCGTACCATCGAGCTACGTTGACGTTCGTGAGCCACCGAAACATCTGGCGGAGATCATCGTGCTTGAGTGGTCGGAATGTGATGAGTGCCCGGTGAAACATGTCATGTCTCGCTTTAGCAATCTGTTGATTCCCGTTAAGCTGGGTATTATTGATTTCAGCATACCAGTCAGGCTCCACGGCGTCTTTCTTGCACTCACTCGCGTCCGGGGCTCAATCGTTGGCTGGCAGCGGACGAAGGGGGACGCTGGATGACGCTATTACTGGTGGCCTTGGGGGTCGTGCTCATTGCATTCGCGGTGTACGACATCTTCGAGACCTTGCTGGACCCCGAGGATCAGGGAAGGCTGACCGACTGGGTCAGCTGGATCACCTGGAAAATCTGTCGCAAGGGACCGCTCTCGTTCCTTGTCTACGCAGGCCCGATTGCCTATGTTGCCGTGCTTGGGTCCTGGGCCGTGCTGGTGGTCATCGGTGGCGCGCTGATTTACCTGCCTTTTCTCCCGGAGTCATTTGTATTCAGTTCCAATCTTGTGGAAGACGAGCGAACCGGGTTTCTTACAGCAATCTATCTCTCGTTTGTGACGTTTTCGACGCTGGGGTATGGCGATATTACTCCCACGGCGGGATGGTTGCGACTCGTTGGCCCGGCGCAATCCCTGATCGGATTCTTTCTTCTAAGCGCGGCAATTACCTGGATCCTGGCGATCTATGGAGACATCGGGACACGACGGAACCTCGCCCACGAGACGACATTGCTGATGGAAACGCTGGAGAATCGCGGCATCCATCTGAGCGATCTACCATCTGAAACAATTGAAAATCTTCTGGGGCAGATGACAAGCCGGCTTGTCAACCTTACTGGATCACTGGAGCAATTCCCGATCACCTATTACTTCAGAATCACGGATGATCGCCAGTCTCTGGCGGTCATGGTGTTGTTTCTCTGCGAGTTGTCGGATGAACTGAGCAAGGAGAGCCTCCCGAAAGAGGTCAGACTTCAGGCAGGAATGCTCTCTGGCGCGCTCGATCATTTTGCCGAGTCGCTTCAAGGCAGGTTTCTTACTATCGGTTCCGGCGCCTCAACGAGAGAGCTACTGGAGGCATACGCCGCTGATCACCGGCGCACAATACACCAGCCATCAGAAGATTGTTGACGGACTCATTCGACTATCCGAGAACCTCAGCCAGCGTATTTACCGCGGTATCTGCCTGCTCACGGGTCAGGATCAATGGCGGCAGGAACCGCAGCACGAGATTCCCGGCCGGAAGCGCCAGAATACCGTTTTCCTGTAAACCCTTGAGTGCGGGAGTGACCCGACTCTTGAGCTCGATACCGATCATCATGCTGCGGCCACGAACCTCCCGGATTTTGGGATGCTGCAGATCATTCAACCGTTGAATGAGGTATTCGCCGACATCAGCACTGTGCGCCATCAGGTCTTCGTCTTCGATCGCCTGAAGCGTCGCCAGGCCGGCCGCCATGGCGAGCGGATTGCCGCCGAATGTCGTTCCGTGAACTCCACCGCCGAGCGATTCAGCGATCTCGCGAGTGATGACCGTCGCGCCGATCGGCACGCCGTTCGCCAGCCCTTTGGCGAGAACCAGGATGTCCGGCGTCACGTGATCGTGTTGGCAGGCGAAGAGCTTGCCGGTCCGGAATCCGGTCTGGATCTCGTCGAAGATCAGCTTTGCACCACGCTGCTGAGCAATCTCCATGACAGACGCCAGATAGCCAGGGGGCGCTAGGTGAATGCCACCTTCACCCTGGATCGGTTCCAGCACGATTGCCGCGGTATCGTCATCGACCGCTTCATCGAGCGCTTCGAGATCACCGAACGTCACGTGCTCGGTCTGGGCTAGCGCTCCGGCAAAAGGATCGCGATACTTCTTCTCGGCCGTCGCCGAGAGTGCTCCCATCGTCCGGCCGTGATAGGCGCGTTTTGTTGCGACGAGCTTGGACTTTCCGGTGGAAACCCAGGCAAATTTGAGCGCCGCTTCCACCGCTTCCGTGCCGGAATTGGAGAGGAAAACTGAATCAAGCCCGCTGGGCGTAACGCTGACGAGCTTTTGCAGAAAGGCGCTACGGACGTCACTTGCGAATGACTGATGACAACTGATGAGCGTCGCCGCCTGTCGCTGGATCGCTTCGGTGTGTTTCGGATGTGCGTGACCTAGGATACTGACGCCGTAGTTGCTCATCATATCCAGATACTTCGTGCCGTCGCTGTCCCAGAGATAGGCGCCTTCACCTCGAACAAGTGAAAGGCCACGTTTGGCGTACAGCGGTGGCTGCAGATCACGATCCAGATCGATGGCGGAAAGGTTCGAAGTCATCAGTTCCCTGCCCCTATCCCGGCTGACGCGCGAAGGACGGTCCCACGTCCGTTCAGCGCGTTCGTCACCGGCTTGTCGGTATTTGCGTTCGCGAAAACGACCTTGCCGATACCCGCCTCGACGGCGTCGCAACCGGCCTGGACCTTCTTCTTCATGCGTCCGGCAGCCGACGTCATCGCAGAGTCGACACTCTCGCTGCTGCTGACATCAATCTCCGTGATAAGCGAATCCGGATCGTTGACGTCTTTCAGGAGGCCCGCCGTGTTAGAGAGAATGATCAACGAATCGGCCTGCAACGCAATCGCCAGCTGGAGCGCCAGCTTGTCCCCGTCAACATTGATCGCTTCGCCCTCGTCGCTGATGGCGGGCGGCGTGAGGACCGGAAGATACCCGTTATCGGTCAGAAGCGAGATCAGCGTCGGATCGACCTTCGTGATGCTTCCGGCGTAGTCTCCCCGAAGTATCTTCGACTTTCCGTCTTCGATCGCCCGGATGGTGTCCTTGCGCGGACCAGAGGCGATTCGTCCATCCATTGCGCTCAGTCCGACGGCGTTGACACCACGTTGTTGCAATCCTTCGACCAGGCGCTTGTTGGTCATTCCGGCGTAGACAGCCAACATCAGGTCCATCGTTTCACTGTCGGTGAACCGGCTGATCTGCCCCGACTTTGATTCCACAAGGCGCGGCTCTCGTCCGAGAGCACGGGTCATCTCGTCCAGTTTGCTGTTTGCTCCATGGATGAAGACGAGCTGCTCGGTTTTCCCAAGCTCGGCAATATCGTCGAGAGTGGCCGCGGGGTTAATCCCGCCACTGCCGCCGAGTTTTACGATGATCATTGTGGTGCTCCAGTCTTGCGTGCGCTAAATCGGGTGCAACCCCGGGAACTCCAGCCCGGTAGTCTCCTCGAACCCGCATCGGACGTTGAACGCCTGAACGGCCTGACCGGCAGCACCCTTCATCAGGTTGTCGATTGCTGCCATGACGACGAGCCGCTTGCCGTGCGGATCGATCTCCCATCCGACATCGCAATAGTTTGTACCGGAGAGGATCTTCGGATCCGGGTAGCGGTGGATACCGCCTTTTTCCTTGACCAGGCGGATGAACGGCTCCTGACCAAATGCACCCCGGAAAATCTTCCAGAGATCCTTGTCTTCGAGATCACTGTTCAGGTGAACGTGCGAGGTGGCCAGAATACCACGGACGGCTTCAACACTTGTAACGCTGAAGCTTACCGGAGGTGGCCCCTCACTGCAGCTGAGCTCCTGCAGGATCTCTGCACTGTGCCGATGACCGGTTGGCTTGTAGGAGCGCATCGACCCGGCACGCTCCGGGTGATGGCTTCCTGCGGTCGACGCCGCCCCGGCCCCGGAAGATCCGGTCTTCGCCTCGATGATGATCGGGATCGAACGGTCGACCACGCCTGCTTGCACCAGTGGTGCAAGTCCCAGAATCGATGCTGTCGCCGTGCAGCCCGGGCTGGCAATGTAGTTGGAGTTCTTGATCTCTTCCCGGTGCAGTTCAGGCATACCATAGACGGTCTGGGGAATAAGCTCCGGTCGGGGATGCTCCCAGCCGTACCAGGTATCGTAGTCACCCGCACTACGCAGTCGGAAATCCGCGCTCAGGTCAACGACGATAGGTGCCAACGCTTTCAGGTCATCAACCTGCGGCGCTGTCGCCCCGTGTGGGGTGCAGGCAAAGAGAACATCGCATGGCTTCAAGTCTTCCGGTGCGATGAACTTGAGTTGTGTCCGCTTTCTGAGGTTCGGGTGAACGGTGTGCACGAAGCGTTTTGCCCGTGCTCGTGAGGTGATCTGCGTGACGTTCACCTCCGGATGATCCAGCAGGAGCCGCAAAAGCTCCCCGCCGGCATATCCGGATCCTCCAAGTATTGCTGCCTCGATTGCCATGGTCTGAGTCGTACCTTCCGTATGATTTCATGCTTGCCTGCGGCGCCCGTGTGGCCAGGCTCTGGTAAATCTCGATAGTCCCGGTGGCTTCAATGCGCCGTGACTACCACCGAACTTTGCGTCTAATCGTCTCCGGCAACGCTTTGCGCCTTTACCCGTGATGTTCCATTCAGGCTGCCGGACTTGCGACTTGACGCTGATTCGACAACATAGTCGACGATCTTCTGGGCGATGTCGCAATCGGTCGTGCTCATCAACCCCTTGAACTCCGCGCCACCATTGACTTCGATCACCTTCAGTCCGTCTGTTGTTTCTACGAGATCGACTCCGGCGATCTCGACGCCGATCGCCTTGGCTGCCCGCAGACTGATCTCGGCGATCTCCGGTGTGATCGGGCAAGGAGCAGAAACGGCTCCTCGCGCGACGTTGGTAACCCAGTGTTCGGCGCTCCGATACGATCCCGCCACGATGTCATCACCGACAATAAAGATTCGCAGGTCCCGGCCCGGCTTCTCCACATATTCCTGGATGTAAAACATCGAATGGTGGTAGGAGCCAAGCTGACGTTTGTGCTCGAGCAGTGCCCGTGCCGCGCCTGGCGAATTCACCTTGCCCAGCAACCGCCCCCAGGAGCCCGCGACCGGCTTCAGCACGGCCGGATAGCCGATCTGGTCCAGTGCTTCAAGTGCGGAATCGACCGTGAATGCCATGAACGTCCGGAGGGTTGGGATACCCGCCGCACCGAGAATGAGCGAGCATTCGACTTTGTCGTCGGCAACGACGGCTGCCTGGCGGGTGTTCACCGATCGCACACCACCGACGTTCAGCGCCTGCAGCACGATCCCGGCACGGCCGTGTGCCAGGCAGCGGTCAAGCACGACATCCAGCTCAAGCTGATGGAGCCAGGACAGGTCGGTCAGTTCCATCTGCAGCTTGCGGTCCGTCAGGCGAACAGGGTCGATCCCGTGGGTGGCGAACGCACGAAGAAGAAGCTTTTCTTCCTCGCGCAGTTGGGACAAGAGAATTCCGACATTCGGTTTCGCCATTAGTTCGCCTCCGGTTTCGCCTGAACCAGTGTCTGCGCAAGCCGCTCCAGCACGCTGGTGAGAATCTGAGTGGCTCGTTCGAGCTCGTCTATCATCACATGTTCATTCGGTGTGTGGTCAAGTTGTGAATCGCCCGGCCCGTAGGCCAGCATCGGACTGTTCCACACCGGTCCGACCAGGTTCATATCCGACGTCCCCGTCTTGACCTTCGTTCGTGGCGTTGCTCCTGACTGACGGATGGCCGCGTTGAATGCACTGACCAGCGGTGTCCGCTTCTCGCATCGATACGCAGCCGCATTGACCGTGAACTCGATATCGCCGTTATCTGCCAGCGAGGAGATGGAGTCGATCGTTTCCTCGGGACTGAGCCCTGGTGGGAGGCGAAGACTTCCCCGGACATCTGCCCGGGCGGTCAGCCCGTCAGTCTCGGTGTTGAATGCGTTCAACGTCGCGTCGACCGTCTTAAATCCGGGCTCCTGAGCTCCATTGTGCTCGGCGCACCAGTCTGTGACCTGGTTCCAGAAGTCGACAGCAACCTGTCCGACGGACGCCTCTTTGCCGGCTGAGTGCGCCATACCCTGCTCAATCCGATACTGGAATGAGATCGAACCTTTGTAGCCAAGAACGATCGCATCCCATCCGCTCGGTTCGCCGATAATCACGGCGTCCGGCCGCTCGGCGTTTTCGATCAACCAGTGGGCGCCGCGTGACGACATCGATTCCTCTTCGACGGCGCCAACGACCCGTACTTGTACGCCGGCTGGAAGATTGGCCGCGGCAGTGGCGGCGACAAATGTCGCAAGCGGTCCCTTGGCATCAACCGTACCCCGACCGTAGAGAGCGCCATCGACGATCTCGACGGGCACGATCCCCGGGACGGTATCGATATGTCCCAGCAGCATGATTTCGATGTCGCCGCTTCCTTTAAACCCAACAGCGTTGCCTGCGCCGTCTGGTTGAGCAGTGATCCCCATCGTTTCCATCTGCTGGCAGAGCCAGGCAACGGCGTCCGCCTCTTCACGGGAGGGACTAGGGATCTCGACCAGCCCGCGAAGCACTTCCGCGGTGGACACCGGTGTTTTCTGGTGTGTCTGGTCGATCATTGTCTTCCTCATGTTCCCTTTTCAGTTGCGTTGGCCGGTACAGGTCCCGCACTGATTGTTTCCTGCGCTATCCGCTACGAGCGTGCCGGCGAAATCGACATCTGTGACAATCCGAACTCGACGATTAACTCCGCCGGATTCACTCCCAGTTCGTTCAGATGCCGGAACGCCATCAGATTTTCCAGCCCGGTGACGACCGGGCCTTGCTCCGTCTCAATGATCAGAATAGCATAGACACCGGTCCCCACCCTGGAAATCACGGTCTCTGCCAGCTTCCGGACATCGTCGTCGATCTCCCCCGCCGGAACATAGTCTCCCAGCGGATTCGGACGCCAACCATCATGCTCACGAGCGTCGAACGCCACGACCTCAGAACCAATAACGACCGCTCGCAATGAGCGGTCGTGTGTCGATTTCTGAAATCCCTGGATCAGGGTTGTTTGGTCGTGACCCAGGACATTCCGATGCTCCACGATCGCTTCCGCGCTGTCCTGATCGTCGACAAAGGCGCTCGGAAAGTCCGGGCGAACATCTAGCGTCTTGATGACGACTGGGTAGCCGATCTCTTCGATCGCCGCTAGCGCGGAATCCTCGCCGAACGCGATTTGCGTGGTCGGCACCGGCAGCCCGGCGATGATCAGATGGCGGATCAAGGCCATCCGGTCTGCCAGGAGCCGGCTCGTTGCCGGACGGTTGACGATCACCGCGTTGTTGCCGCTCAGTAGCGTCAACAGCGAGGAAGTGTCACGCGTGGTGACTGCCCGGTCCAGCACCAGGTCAGCCACAGGATCGGCGGTCTCATTGAGATGTACCGAGAGTGACGCCGGTTTGATGACTTCGCTGGAGATACCCTTCGCCTTGAAGGCATCGGCAATCTGGCGTTCCTCAACGCGTAAGCGTTCGGCGAGCAGTGCGACGTGCATTGCCTGCTACTCTCCCCAGTCTTCTTCTTCGTCCGGAGCCAGATCCAGCTTCAGCGGATCAGTCGAAATAACTTCCAGCTCAACGCCGCATTCCGGGCACTGGATGATCTCGCCTACTTCGATGCTGTCGAGCTCGAAATCTGCGCCACACTCCGGGCAGCTGATCTGCACCTTCGCCATTTGTTCCTACCTCCTGAAATGGTCTTCCTGCGATTTGTCCGGCGGACAAGAAAAAAGCGACGGGAGTCATTTGCCTGACTCACCGCCGCCCGTCTGTCCTTATTACATGTCAGCCGCTGTGTTACGTGCGACTGGAGTGGACAACCGAGCATGCGGGAGCCAGCCCCGTCCTGGGGGCGGGTTTGGGTGCGGGGCCGGGGAAGACGGCATTGCCGAGCGAGTGCTTTCCCTCGCCGGTCAGGCCGTGTTCAATGTTCTCCCGTGCCTGTTGCATTTCACCCGTTTCCTGCGGACTCGTTGTCAACTCAAGGATTTTACCATTGAAGGCGGATTCTGTGTAGCCCCCTTTCACAGGCTCCGGTTTTGCCGGCACCTTATACTGGAGACGATATTCGCTTCGACAATGGGGAAGAGTATTTCGTGAAGATTGAATGGATGATGCTCGCCGACGCGGCTCAGGTAACCAATAACAAACTCTATGTGCTCGGCGGTGGCTGGGAGCGGCTCAGCATTAGCTCGGATTTCCCGCTGCGGCAACGCTGTTCGCTGGCGCTTTCGTTCAGTATCCCCTGGGCAGAGACGAACCAGCGCCAGGCGTTCAGTGTTCGAATAGTCGACGAAGATGGCGAGGAAGTGCATCGCGCGATCAACGGGCACTTCGAGACCGGCCGTCCGGCCGGCTTGCAGGCCGGCGCGGATCAGCGCGTGCAGGTGGCGATCGATCTCACGCTGAACCTTGAAAAGGAAGGCGTCTTCGTGGTGGAGGCAACGCTCGCCGAACAGGAGACCAGCCGGACGACATTTACCGTTCGGAAAGGTAAGTAGCGCTCTCGGGAAACGCTACCTCGGAGAACGAAGCGGCCCGACGACTTTCCGCCAGACCGCGTCTGTGTCGAGGGGGTACCTGGTGATTACTGGTGGATCGAGACGGTGCCGTCGATGGTGTGATTCTCGACTTCAGACTGCCTCTGAGCTGAACGAGGCAGAGCCGTCTCAATGGGCGTCGATCGAGTCAAAGTATTGGTCGCTGTCGCCTGATTTGCTGTCAACCTGGAGAATGTCGCCTTCAAGTCGGCGACGGATGCTGCCTCGGTGACCCCGTTGCCAACGATGAGCCTTGGCCGGGTTGAATACGATTTTGGTGAATTGTCAACCATCACTCCGACGGCAACCCATTGCTCGGGAGCCGGTGTCGTTGTGTAGTAGTCGACACGTGCCGTGTCTCCCTGGAGCGTTCCTGTGCTGATGACGTGGTCGCAATCACGTACGTATGTCATCGCGTCTTCGCCTCCCTCCCGATCATGTTGTCCCTGCCCCGTCGCCATTGCGTGACTTTCCCGATCACGGTTGTCGTGTCTCCATTGCAACGTGGGTCGCGTCGTCTATAATCCGGGGATCCGCGACAGGTCAGCCATGTGCGATTCTGGGCGTGTGGGGCATTCTCCTGTACCGGAGACAATACGCTGCAAGAACCAGGCCAGCGATTTGACTATCAGTCCATGCGTTCTGCCGGGGGACCTGCCTCGATCACGAAATCGGATGAAATGCGGCAGAGGAGGAGGCTTGTCCCCTCCCGCGTAGAGCCGAGATCTATCCGACGAACCGGAACACAACAGGATCACCATGTCGATTTTTCACAGACCCGTTCGACAGGGGTTATAGAGTAGTGAAAGATCGTGGCTGCGGAAAGGGTGAGGGCGTGGCCGAGATCCATAAGTTCGAAGACCTGGTCGAGTGTCATCATGGCGAGATATTTGCCTACATCCTGCGTATGACGCGGGATCGTGGCGAAGCTGAAGATCTGTGCCAGGAGACATTCTTGCGAGCTTACAAGGCATACGGCCGGCTGGACGGGGGAGCGAACCAGCGGGCGTGGCTGTATAAGATCGCAACGAACACGACACTCAACCACATCCGCCGCCAGAAAACGGGCCGGCGGGTAATCGATACGTTCAAGAACGGCAGTGTGTCGACCACACTGGACGACTATGCCGATCGAGCCGGTAACCGCGATCTGCTGGAACGAGTTCAGCACGCGATTGACGACCTGCCGGAGAAACAGCGGCTCGCGCTTAGCCAGCGGAAGCTCGCCGGTCTCTCCTATTCGGAAATCGCTGACAAACTCGAATGCAGTGAGGACGCGGCCCGGGCGAATGTCTATCAGGCGATCCGCAAATTGCGACAGCAATTCTCAGCGGAACTTGTCGAGGTGGGGATATGAGCAACCTGAGTTGCAATGAGGTGGTGCGACGTCTTCCTGCGCTGGTTGCAGGGGATCTGGACCGAGAGGCTGTCCTGGAGATCGAAGTGCATACCGAGTTTTGCTGGGAATGCCGCAGCGATCTGCAGGAAAGCCGCGGTCTGGCTTCGACATTGGAGTCGATCTGGCAGCGCCACCTCAATGGCTCACGGGAGCAGTGTGTCCCGTTTTCCGCGGCTCATCTTGCCGCGAACGGGCACGAAAGTATCGCTACGAACGATAATGGACACGGTGCCCTTTCGATGACCTCTCGTATCCATTCCGCGCTCGATCGCATCGCCTGCTACGCTCCGGTCAAGACCGTACTCGGCACGCTCCATCTGGTCGCCACCGACGACGGCCTGGCGCGTGTCTTTTTCCCTGGCGCTCAGGAACTGGATGTCGAAGACTGGTGCTGCCGGAATGATCTTGTACCTCTGCTTGATGAAGACGAGATCGAACCGTATGCCGGGCAGCTCCAGTGCTACCTCGCTGGCGATCGGACCGAGTTCGATCTCCCGGTCGATTTCCGCACCGTGACCCCGTTCATGCGTGACGTACTCGATGCCCTCCGGGGCATTCCCTATGGCGTCGTACGCAACTACCGTGAGATCGCAACCCAGATCGGCAATCCAAACGCCCAGCGCGCCGTCGGCAATGCCGTCAAGCGCAATCCGGTCCCCATCGTCGTCCCCTGCCACCGCGTGATCAAGACAGACGGAACCATCGGCGGCTATGCCGGCGGCCCGCTCATCAAGGAACGTCTCCTCAGACTCGAAGGCGCGCTCCTGGCGTCGTGACAACCAGCATCGAGCATCACGATTCAAAAGAAATCTCTTCCTGCACTCATTGACCGGGTCATAGCCCAACTCTGAACCCACCCACGTGTCATGCTGAGCCTGCGAAACATCTCACGCCCCGCGGCACACCGCTCCCTGTCTCGGCAAGCAAGAACCTGTCATTTCGAACCGGAGGCGCCGCGTGGGACTCGACGGTCACGATTCGGCTCGAAGTGCAGCGCCGCAGCGTGAGAAATCTCCTCGCCGGTCTGCGTCAGCGCCCATTTCAGAATGATTGACCATCCAATCACTTCGCTTCATCCTTTGTCCTGAAACGTGTCAATTACGCCTCTCCCGATTGGCTCCAATTGGATGGGGGCAATTGGGTGTTGAACGCGTCCACACGACGCGGAAGGATTGTCTGAGTGCAGGTTCGTTCGGGGAACGAGCAGCGTGATTACTGAAGGGTGGGGGAAGTCGATGTCTACCGGAGAATGGTTCAAGCTCGATCTTAACGCGCGAGTCATCACCATTATCGGGGTGTTGATCGCGATTGTCTTCGTGACGACGTTTTTCATCCGGGTGCCGATGATCGCCGGGTACGTGCATCTTGGAGATACCGCGATCTATATGGCGGCGTTCCTGTTTGGACCGCTGGTTGGTGCGCTGGCCGGCGCGTTCGGGACCGGTCTGGCCGATCTGGCTACGGGGGCCTACGCGAACTACGCGCCCGGCTCGTTCGTCATTCATGGCGCGCAAGGCCTGGCTGCCGGCTGGATCGCCTGGCGCGGTGGCACCAGGCGGATGATCCTCGCGGCAATCGTCGGCGGGGCAATCCTCATCGGCGGCTACTTCATTTATGATCTGGCGATCCTCCGCATCGGCTGGGGTGCGGCAACCGGCGGGCTTGGATTCAACTTCTGGCAGGCAGTGAGTGGCGGGGTTCTGTCGATCCCGCTGGTGCTGGCGATCCGGGCGGCCTATCCGCCGATCCTGACCTGGGCGCACGAGCGAACCTGGCAGGAGGAAGGCCCTCAATAGCTACCGGCATTTGAAACGATCAAGCACAATAAGACGCGAATGCAGACCGGTGGCCGATCACCGGTCTGTTCCGTGATTGAGGGCGATTGGCGCGATGCCAGAACTGATCGAGTTTCACGATTTCGTGTTTCGCTATCCGGCAATGGTCGAAGGCGAGGAGATGGTCACCGCGCTGGACGGCATTAGCTTCAGCGTGTCTGCTGGCGAGGTCCTCGGCGTGACCGGAACCGGCAGCAGCGGAAAGAGCTCGCTGGCTCTGGCGATGAATGGTCTGATTCCCCACGCGACTGGCGGGAGCTTGCGTGGCGACGTCTACATCGACGGCATCAACACGAAAAGGACGACGGTTCCGCAGCTCGCCAGCCGGGTTGGCCTGGTTTTCCAGGACCCGGAGAGTAACCTGGTCGGTTTGAACGTGGAGGACGAAGTCGCCTTCGGCCCGGAGAACCTGGGTGTGCCGGCAAATGAGATTCATACGCGGATCGGCTGGGCGCTCGAGGCGGTCGGCATGGAAGCCTTTCGCGATCGCGCATCGAGCCAGCTCTCCGGTGGACAGAAGCAGCGGGTAGCCCTGGCGGCGGCGTTGGCGATGCAACCGGAGATTCTGGTGCTGGATGAGCCGACCGCCCAGCTCGATCCCGTCGGAAAAACCGAGGTCGTCGATGCGATCCGTGCGCTCCGCCAGCGACAGGGAACGGCGTTGACCGTGGTGATGATCGAACAGGACGCCGACCTGCTGCTGGGCTTTGCCGATCAGGTCATTGTGCTGGACCAGGGCAAGATCCGGCTGGAAGGCGAGCCCCGCCAGGTGTTCGCCCGTCTTCCAGAGCTCATCGAGCTGGGGGTTGCCATCCCGCAGGTCGCCGAGCTGTGCCATGTTCTCGGGGAGCGACTAGATGTCGACCTGCCCTGCCTGACCCGGGACGAGGCTCTGCCCCGGCTGCGTTCCCTTCTCGATGAAACTGGTCGCCATGGGTGATCCGCTCATGCAGTGTCGTGACGTCTGGTTCTCGTATGAGGACAACCCGCCGGTACTGAGGAACATCAACCTAGAGATCCATCGTGGCGAGGCGATCGCGCTCGTCGGGCAGAACGGGTCCGGCAAGACGACGCTCGCCAAGCACATGAACGGGCTGCTGCATCCCGGGCGGGGGACAGTCCAATTGGCCGGTCGGGACACCGCTGACGCGGCGGCCGGCGAGCTGGCGTCAATCGCGGGCTACGTATTTCAGAACCCCGACCATCAGATCTTTTCGGCAACGGTCGAGCAGGAGATCGCCTTCGGCCCCACGAACCTGTCGCTTCCCGAGGGTGAGATCGAGCAGCGAGTAGCGGAGTCGATCCAGCGTTTCCGGCTGGATAAGGTTTGCACCCGGCATCCAGCGTTGCTCGCGAGAGGTCTCCGC
>JBBDTL010000237.1:0-15761 GCA_040904465.1 Thermomicrobiaceae bacterium
CATGTGGGAGGGTAACTCGCTCATCATCGGCCGTTCCCATGACCACAGCGTATTATTGCGACCTGAAACCGATTACCGCATAACCGTCCTTGAAGATGCCGAAGATCATCATGGAAATCCGATCGGCGAACACTGGACACTACAGTTCCAGACTGGTCCACGAGACGTCTCAATGACGACTCCAACGTCGCTACCGACCGTCGAGCCGGACCCTGGCAATCAGATGAACTCCAGTGAAACCGCTACACCTGGTAACTGGAGTCCCAGCCAGGACGACCAGGATGAGCCTGACGGTGAGGATCGAAAGGGCTCGCAGAACGGCCAGGCCACTGTACCGGCGCCGACGAGTGAACCAGCGCCCGAAAGCGAGAATGCTCAGAACTCCCAAAACCAGGGCGATCTGCAATCGACTGTTGAGGATGAAGCGAACGAAGAGCAGAGTCAGACCCAGGAGCCTCAACCGACCCCAACTAGTCAACCGGACGCTGGAATCAGCACTCAGCCGACCGAGTCGCCAGAGCAGAACGAGCAACCGACAGCCACTCCGGAGCCGAAGGCGACGTCTACGCCTGAACCTGAACCTACGCCGACTGAAGAGCCTGATCCGGTCCCGAGCGCGGAGCCCTACCCGGTGCAAGGCGCGTTCGGCGAGGTCTACTGGGGCAAGGATGAGATAGCCGACGCGCTGGGCGTGGCGACTCAGGATGCGCGGAGTTTCCTGGCTTCAGAGCAGGAATTTCAGCGCGGGATTATGTTCCGCCAGCACAACCAGACGAGAAACTCGATTCTGGTGTTCGCAAATGGCAGTCCTGTCCGTGTATTTGACAACAACTACAACGCTGAACGTGACAAGCTGGACGCTTCCGAGCAGGAAGAGGGATTGCACTCCCCGGGCGGGTACTTCGGCAAGGTCTGGCATGAGAACGAGTCGCTGCAGGACATTATCGGGCTGGCCGTTACGCCCGAACCACATGAGAATATCGACGGCGCGATCCAGCAATTCGCCAATGGGCAGCTTGTATTCAGCGATGGTAGTGTCTACGTCATCTACGCCGACGGCAACTGGGACGTGTATTCGGTTCGATCAGGTTCCTCGGGCGGCTTCCAGGGTGGCGAAGATACCGACAATGAGTCGGATCAGGAGAGCGACGCTGACGAAGGGGACGATTCCCCGGACCAGACCGAAGACTCGGGTGGCAACGACGAAGACCCCGATATCGAGGAAGAGAGCAGCATCAACGGCCAAACCGAGGCTGACAACAGCGATGATGATGGCTCCAGCGCCGATGAGCAGCTGGAAAACAACGAGAGCGCTGAAGACGAAGCAACGCAACAGACCTAGTTCTTCCGGGTTCATCCAGCGAGACCAGGTCCGCGAATCTCGCGCCCGGGCGCCGGTACTGGCCCCGCCACTTGGGTCAGGCGAGTGTCGATAGCATGACTGCCGCGAAGTTGTACAGCGCGTGCGTGATGATGCAACAGGTCGTGTTCATCTTCCTTCGCTGGATCCCAAGAATGACCGCGCTGAGAAAGACACCCATCAACACAAAACTGAATCCATACTGAACGTGAATCAAGGTAAACACCAGTGAGGTGAAGATGATCCCGTATCGCGGCTGAATAGCGCCGCGCAGCAAGATCTCTTCGCCGATACCGGCAGTCAACCCGATGAGCAACGCGCCCTGGAGGTTGACCAGATCGCCGGTCATCTCGCCCATTATCTCGTCGATGTCGTCGGTGAAGCCTGGCTGGAATACTTCGGTCAACACACCACCAAGCGCAGACGCCAGGAACAACGGAACAATCAAAGCCACAGAGATCGCGACCTGGCGAGACGTCGGTGTAAACAGGCCCAATCGTTCCCTGACGCTCGACAGGTCACGGTTGATCGCACCACCAATGGCGAAAAATGCGACCGCAACCAGCAGAACAGCCTGCATCACGAGATCGATCCCGCTCGCTGAAGCGATCTCCTCATCACCGCCGGCGAAGGTAAGATCAATCGTCCAGAGCATCATTACTGAGACGAAGAGCATAATGCACAGACCGACCATGTCGGGAATCGACTTCGGGTCAATCGGGATCAGTTTCGCTATCAGCGTTCGCACCGGTGGAAGTAATGGCAACCCGGCGGCGAGACCGGCGGCAATCATGAAGTAACCTGCGCGAGCGCCGACGGCGACATCGTCAACCTCTTCGCTGATCTGGTCGGCGAAGGCGATCATCAGTCCACCGAAGCCAATGATGGCAAATGCACCAAGCCCGAATACCACGTAAAGCAGTATCGCCAGTGCCGGACGCTCGTTCGCAAAGTGCGCCCAAGAAGAAAGCACGAGGGCGATGATGATTCCCGGAATTACGACGGCAAGAATCTCCAAGATTGAACACGTCCTTCCTCAACGAACGAAGCGCCAGAACCTCCGGCGCTACGGCCTCAGTATACCCGGCCCGGGTGACGTGTCGTGCTAAACTCACAACAGCTAATTCGAATCCGAAGTGTATGGATGGGTTGAAACGCGTGGCTCAGAAAAAGCGTGGACTTGGTCGTGGCCTTGATGCGCTCATAGAGGCGCGCTCGGACGCGCAAGACCCCGGAAAAGTCGCAGAGCTCGATCTGGACTGGATTGAGCCGAATCCGCTTCAGCCACGCGCTGAAATGGACCCTGAAGAACTGGAGTCGCTGGCAAACTCGATCCGCGAGCACGGGGTTATTCAGCCGGTCATCGTCACGGAGAGTGATGGAACGACACCCTATCGGCTGATCGCCGGCGAGCGCCGCTGGCGCGCAGCGCGCCAGGCAGGGCTTTCGGTAGTCCCCGCAATCGTTCGCGAATCCAGTCCCCGAGCCATGCTGGAGCTTGCACTCATCGAAAACATTCAGCGCGCTGATCTGAATGTGCTTGAAGAGGCGGCGGCATACCGGCAACTCATCGAAGATTTCGGACTCAAACATGGCGATCTCGCCGGACGTGTCGGGAAGAACCGGAGCACGATAACGAACGCGCTGCGCATTCTGCAATGCCCCGAAGAAGTCCAGCAAGCGTTGATGAACAAGACGATTACTGAAGGTCACGCCAGGGCATTGCTCGGATTACCTGGATCTGTTGATCAGCTCGCCGCCCTGCAGGTTGTGCTCAGTCGCGATATGACCGTCCGCCAGACCGAGCGCATGGTCCGGGAGTGGACATCCGCAGGTGCGCAACCGGAGCAGTCGAACGCCACGGACAAACGTGACCCGATCGTCCGCGACTTTGAGCAACGACTTCAGAAATCACTGGGGACGCGCGTCGAACTCAAGCGGGGTCGAAGTGGTGGACGGCTCATCATCCATTATTATTCCGACGACGAGTTGAATACGCTCTCTGAGCGACTGCTCGATGACGAAATCTAGGCAACGCAGCTACAGTTGCACCCGCCTTTGACTGTTTATCGGTCCAGCCGCTCGTTCAGCACCGCAGACAGCTCGCTAATCGGTACCCGTATCTGCTCCATACTGTCCCGATCTCGCACCGTCACCGCCTTATCGTCCAGCGTCTCAAAGTCAACGGTCACGCAATACGGCGTCCCGATTTCATCCTGACGCCGGTACCGGCGCCCGATGCTCTGAGTCTCGTCGTACTCCACCGACAAATGCTGCCGGAGGTCACGGACGATCGCCATTGACTGCTCCGTCAAATCGGGTTTCTTCGAAAGTGGCAACACAGCAACCTTGTACGGAGCGATCCTGGGATGCAGTTTCAGCACCGTTCGCACGTACTCCTTACCGTTTACGTCAGCCACGTTCTCTTCTGTATATGAGTCCAGCAGCAGGGTGAGCAGCAAACGCTCTACGCCCATCGCCGGTTCGATCACGTGAGGCACGAAGCGCTCGTCGTTCGCCTGGTCGAAGTAGGTCATATCGACGCCACTGTACTCCTGATGCTTGAGGAGGTCGAAGTTGGTTCGATACGCCAGGCCGCTAAGCTCTTTCCAGCCAAACGGAAACTGATATTCATAGTCCGCGGTACGCTTCGAGTAATGCGACAATTCTTCAGCATCATGTTCTCGCACACGGAGTCGCTCCGGCTTCAAGCCAACCCAGGAATAGAAATTCGATACTTCATCACGCCAGTGTGTGAACATCTCTTCCCAGTCTTCCTCACGAATGAAGTATTCGATCTCCATCTGTTCGAGCTCAAGAACCCGGAAAATAAAGTTCCCCGGGGTAATCTCATTCCGGAACGACTTGCCGATCTGTGCAATCCCGAATGGGACTTTCACACGCGTCGTCTGAGTCACGTTCTTGTAGTTGATAAAGATATTCTGCGCCGTTTCAGGCCGCAGGTATACCTTGGTGCCTGACTCTTCAACCGGGCCGAGATGAGTCTGGAACATCAGATTAAACTGGCGAACGTCCGTCCACCTGCGCTCGCCGCAGACCGGACAGGCAAGGTTCGCTTCGTGAAGTATTCTGGTCAACTCAGCCGTTGACAGCCCCTCGGCCTGACGATCGAGCTTCTCTTCAACCAGCGTGTCAGCACGGTAGCGCGAACGGCAATTCAGGCAGTCAATAAGGGGATCGAAGAACTCGGAAATGTGCCCGGACGCTTCCCAGACTTTCGGGTGCAGCAGGATCCCGCCATCCAGACCGACCACGTCCGCTCTGCGATGCACGAAGTACTGCCACCACGCCTGCTTGATATTCCGTTTGATTTCGACGCCGAGCGGCCCGAAGTCCCAGGTGTTGGCGAGTCCGCCATAGATATCGCTCCCTGGATAGATAAAGCCGCGACGCTTTGCAAGCGCAACGATCGCATCCATGGTTACAGGCGGGCTCTGGTCGGCATCCATCTAGACAGTCCTCTCTCGGAACTCAGGCGTAAACCTGAATCAGGAAAATACCCCTTATCATCAATGACAAGGGGTACCGTAATCATACTGATCTTTGAAACCCGGTCGCGGTATTGGGAGCCAGCGACGAGCATGCCGACTCAGTCGGAACCCTGTGTCCCTTCGCCACCGGGATTCTCCTGAGCGGGTACCGTGCTCTCCACCGGTCCACTGTTCACCCGGCCATTCGAACCATCTCGCCCGATGACCTGCTGGTAGATCTGAGTCGTCGAAAGGCTCATATGACCCATAATCTGCTGAATGTCCCGCACCTCGGACCCATTCGCAAGTTGATGAACGGCGAACGAATGCCGGATGGTATGCGGCGTGATGTCCGCGATCCCGCAGGCATCAGCGTATGACTTGAGAATCAACCAGAAACCCTGTCGCGTCAGCCGATTACCGCGATGGTTCAGGAAAAGCGCTGAGACGTCGCCGCTATGCCGGAGATGCGGGCGACCATCAGTCAGATACGCGGTGAGCGAGTTGATCGCATCCGCGCACAAAGGCACCCGACGCTCCCGGTTCGGTCGCTTTCCGCAGATCACTTCGCTCCGGGCCAGATCGATGTCTGAGATATCGAGGGCGGTCAACTCGCTTACACGCATTCCGGTCGCGTACAGCGTCTCCAGCATCGCCTTATCCCGGAGGGCGTCAGGGGTCGAAGATTCCGCGGGTTTCTCCAACAGGAGTCTGACAGATTCCTCGCTGATCGATTTTGGCGCAAACTTGTCAACTCGTGGTGACGCGAGCGTTTCGCTCGGATCGGCTCGAAGTAGTTGTTCATCGACAAGGAAGTGACAGAATGATTTAACCGCCGCAACCTTGCGGGCTATCGTTGACCGTGCGTACTCGCGTTCTCGAAGATGCAGCACATACCCAGTTAGTACGCCCTCGTTCAGTTCCTGCCAGGACGTCAGTCCGACTTCGCTGTTCAGATAGCTAAGGAACTGCTTGAGATCATTGCGATACGCCGAGATCGTGTTGTTCGAGAAGCCACGGTTAGTTTCAAGCTGCTCGAGAAACCGGGCAACCTGCTTCTCCATCGGTACCCCCTGACTTCCACCACGCGCTATAGCTGACGGCACGCGGTGCTGGGCTCCCTATCGCCCCGCAATCGGAATTCGTATCTTCGTATCCTGTTGAAATCACCTAAACCAGCACTCCGCCAAGTGGTGTATACGTCATCCCGAACGCAGACGCCAC
Source organism: Thermomicrobiaceae bacterium (assembly GCA_040904465.1). GTDB lineage: Bacteria > Chloroflexota > Chloroflexia > Thermomicrobiales > Thermomicrobiaceae > SLMJ01. The sequence goes on from JBBDTL010000237.1 coordinate 6,076, forward strand.
CGATTCGTAGGTGACATGTCCATCAAACGTGTTAACGCCGGGCCACAGTGCATTATCGCTCGTAACTGCGTTCTTGAACCCGAGCTGGGCAAGCTTCAGCCCGTATGGCAGTGTCACGTTGCTCAACGCGATTGTACTGGTTCGGGGAACTGCACCGGGCATATTCGTTACCCCATAATGCACAACTCCCTGGTCAATGTACACCGGATTGCTGTGCGTGGTGGGCTGAATCGTCTCGATGCACCCGCCCTGATCGATGGCAACATCAACCAGCACCGCTCCTTCGTTCATCCGGCCGACCATCTCTCTGGTTACCAGCTTTGGGGCCTTCGCTCCCGGGATCAGCACCGCGCCGATTACCAGATCGGCCTCGGAAACGACGTCTTCCAGATTCCGCTTGTTGGACGCCATCGTGCGAAGCCGGCCATGCAATACGTGATCCAGATAGCGCAGTCGGTCCATGCTAACGTCGAGAATCGTGACCTCAGCACCAAGGCCGAGAGCCATCTGGGCGCTGTTCGTTCCGACAATTCCCCCGCCGATAATGGCTACTTTCGCCGGCGCGACGCCCGGCACGCCCCCCAACAGCAATCCACGGCCGCCATGGGTGCGCGTCAGGTACTGAGCACCAACCTGTGTCGCCATGCGTCCGGCGACTTCACTCATCGGCGCAAGCAACGGCAGGCTGCGATCGGACATCTGAACCGTCTCGTACGCCACCGAAGAGACGCGCTGGTTGACCAGTACCTTCGTTAGCTTTTCCTCCGCAGCGAGGTGCAAATACGTATAGAGGATCTGGCCCTCGCGAAGAAGCGGATACTCCGGTTCAATCGGCTCCTTGACCTTCACAACCATTTCAGCTCGTGCAAACACATCTTCGTGCTTCGCGACGAGTTCGGCGCCCGCGGCCGCATACTCGCCGTCACTGAATCCGCTTCCGGCCCCGGCAGATTGTTCAACCAGTACCGTGTGGCCATTCGCGACATATTCGGCTACGCCGCCGGGCGTCACTGACACACGGTTCTCGTTGTCCTTGATCTCCTTCGGAACCCCGATAATCATTCGCATTACTCCAATAGTTCGAGAATACGGGCTTTCAATCACCGCAGATTCCTCTTCATGCGGCCGCAACATTCTAACACGGTTACAGGGGAACACTCGGGCTTCTCGCCGGAACGCGGTACACTCTCCATATGACGCCTCGCACGAACGACGCAGTCCTCCATTGACGGCGTTTTCCGGGCGTAAGTACGATTACTGACGGTGCCGGGATTGTCACCTACACATCCGTCCGGATACTCCAGATGAGATCCGGAACTACTCGTCGACAAAAGGCAGGTTCATTGAGCGCTCTCTACATCATTCCTATTCTGGCCGTCCTCATTCTTATCCACGAAATCGGTCACTTTGTCAGTGCGCGTATGGTCGGTATTCGAGTCATGGAATTCGGACTCGGACTCCCGCCGCGCGTGATCGGGCGAGTCCGCGGCGGAGTAATCTACTCCCTGAATGCCATACCTCTCGGGGGATTCGTTCGGGTTCATGGCGAAGACGGCAAGGCAGACGACGAAGACAGCCTACATGCGAAAAGTAAGACCCAGCGCAGCATCTTCTATGCAGCCGGTTCATTTATGAACTTCGCTCTGGCGATTGTTCTGGTGATGATCCTGATCGGTGTTCGCGGCGAGCCAGTTAACCATGTCTATGTTGCTGACGTTGTCCCTGACTCTCCCGCCGCGGAAGCGGGATGGCAGTCTGGTGATCGTTTCCTTGCTGTTGACGGCAGCGAGGTAGACGAAATGGCGGATGTCGTCACCACCACCCATGACCATGCCGGCGACACAATGGCAGTAACAGTGCTGCGCGGTGGTGAGGAAATCGAAACCGAAGTATCACCGCGCGAGAATCCGCCCGAAGGAGAAGGGCGCACCGGAATCGAGATCACCTCCTCGCCGCGCGGTTCACTCCACGTCGGTGAGGTCGAGTCGGATAGCCCGGCTTCAGATGCAGGAATCCAGGCGGAGGACCGTCTGGTGGAGATCGAAGGACGGGAAGTCACAGACGCATCGATCTTCACTATCATGCTGGCCGAAAACGAGGGTGCTGAGGTAGATCTGACCCTGGATCGTAGCGGTGAAGAGGTGTCTACCACGCTCATGGTCCCGGAAGCCGGGGAAGAGAACCAGCAACCAGAAATCGGCATCATGGTCCAACAGGATATTGATGCCGCGTCGGTCCCGATCTGGCAGATTATCCCTCTAGGGTTCGCCGAAACGTGGAACATCCTGACCGCATTCTACGAAGGCATCATGATGCTGATAAGCGGTGAGGCTCCACTGGATGGCGTAGCCGGGCCAATCGGCATGGGTCAGCTGGCGTCCGAGGTTCTGGAGGTAAGTCCGGAGCCGGCATGGGTTGCACTGGCGAATCTGACGATTCTGCTGTCGCTGAATCTCGGTATTCTGAATCTGTTGCCATTGCCGGCGCTCGATGGTGGACGACTTCTGTTCGTTGTTATCGAGGCGCTGAGAGGCCGGCCAATTTCCCCTGAACGGGAAGGGCTGGTGCATCTTCTGGGACTTGTCATGCTCCTGGGGTTGATGTTCTTTATCGCATTCCTGGACATCGAGCGTTTGATCAGCGGAGACTCGATACTCCCATAAGACCGAGCAGGCAGAACCTTTCCAGACGAGAACGACGCTACGTTCGGTACAATACAATGTAGCTGCGCATGTCCGCGAGCGCGCGAGGCAGACACGATTGGGAGGATTTCCATACTATGATGGCCTCGAGAAGAAAAACACGCGCGATCCACGTTGGTGACGTTCAAATCGGCGGCGGCGCGCCAATTCGAGTTCAATCGATGACCACGTCTGACACGAGAGACCCAAAGGCGACCCTGGAGCAAATTGCCGAGCTTGCTGATGCCGGTTGCGAGATCGTGCGTATCGCGGTTCCCGACCGGGTAGCTGCGGCGGCGTTGCCGGACATCGTTCCACACGCTCAGGTGCCTATCATCGCCGACATTCATTTTGAACACACGCTGGCACTCAAGGCAATCGCCGCCGGGATTCATGGCATCCGCCTGAATCCGGGCAACATCCGCAAGCACGAAGACGTTCAGGAAGTTGTCCGCGCGGCAAAAGAACGCGAGATCCCAATTCGTGTCGGAGCGAACTTCGGTTCGCTTCCGCCGATGTCGAAAGACTTCGTCGACGAAATGGCGGAATCGAACGTTTCCCAGGTTGAGCTCGTCGCGGAGCACATGGTTCGCACGGCAATGGGACACGTCCGGATTCTCGAGAACCTCGACTTCGGTGATATCAAGATCTCCCTCAAGGCATTCGAAGTGCCGATCATGCTCGAAGCGTATTCCCGAATGGCGAAGCTCAACGATTATCCCTTGCACCTTGGCGTAACCGAGGCAGGAACGCCGAAGGCGGGCTCGGTCCGCTCGGCAGTCGGGCTCGGAACCCTTCTGGCAAACGGCATTGGCGACACTATCCGGGTGTCTTTGACGACTGACCCGGTCGAAGAGGTGTTCGTCGGCTATGAGATTCTCAAGAGCCTGGAGCTCCGCCAGCACGGTGCAACGATGGTTGCCTGCCCAACTTGCGGGCGGGTCGAAGTTGACCTTTTCTCGCTGGCTAACGAGGTCGACGAGTACCTGAAAACGATCAAAGCGCCGATCAAGGTCGCCGTTATGGGCTGCGTCGTAAACGGCCCGGGCGAGGCAAAAGATTCCGATGTTGGCGTCGCGGCAGGCCGCGGCAAGGGCATCATCTTCCGCAAGGGCAAAATTCTCCGCCGAGTGATGGAGAACGAGATCGTTCCCGCGCTGAAGGAAGAGATCGAAAGCATCCTGGCTGAGGACGAGCAGTTTGCCGAGTGGCGCGAAGACAAATCGACGGCGAGCATTTCCTGACCTCGGGTCAGTCCGAAACTCGCGATGACCCTCGATAGAACGAATGCCCGGTACAATAGGTACCGGGCATCATTGTGCGTGCAGCGCTGAATCATTGACCGCGAGTCTGATTGGATCAGTCTTAATGAACTCCAGATACTTCGACATCAGTGTCTCGCTTCGGCCTGATCTGCCAGTCTGGCCGAGCGACCCGGCAATTTCGCTTGAGTCGGCATCTCGGACCGCCAGCGGTGATACCGCTAACGTGACTCGCGTGGGGATCGGCACTCACACAGGAACGCACGTTGATGCCGAATGGCACTTCATCGACGACGGGCGAACACTCGAAGCGCTCACTCCGGATCGTTTGATCGGCCCTTGCTATGTGGTCGACCTGACGGCCGCGACTGACCACATCACCGCGAGCGATCTGGAAAGCGCTGATATCCCCGATGATACGGTGCGTCTGCTCCTGAAGACTACCAACTCGAATCTCTGGGTCACGTCTCCCTCGCAGTTTGACACCGGCTATCTGGGGATCGCGCCGGATGGAGCGGAGTGGCTCGTCGCCAGGGGGATCGATCTGGTCGGGATTGACTATCATTCAGTTGAGCCTTACAGCGCCGGAGGCACGACACACCGGATCATGCTCGGATCAGGCCAGATTATTCTGGAAACCCTGAATCTCGGCGCAGTAAATCCGGGATCGTACACGCTCTATTGCCTGCCGCTTCGCATTGATGGCTATGACGGTGCCCCGTGTCGTGCGGTGCTGGGAACAGACTGATGTCCAGTGGATCGAACCGTCGTCCCCACAGCGTCGGTGCGTTCGGAATGCTTACCTGGGATCAGCTCTTGCAGCTCGACCGCTTCCCGGTTGAAGGTCAGTACCATGTCGTCAAGGAATCGATCGAGCAGTCCGGTGGAACGACGGGAAACATGGGCGTCGCGCTAGCCCGGATAGGGGTCAATGTCTCGATCGCCTCGCGGGTGGGCGATGACCGTCTGGGACATCAGTTGCTCGAAGAACTGAATGCCGAAGGATGCGACACCGAGCATGTCACGATTCTAGAAGATACGCCTACTGACAGAGGCGTCATTCTGGTATCAGGGGGCGGAAGCGCCACTGATCGCACTATCCTCTGGGTGCAGGGCGCAAGGCTAAAGCACGGGCATCACCTTCCGGTCGAGCAGTTTTTCGCGAAGGACCTCGTTATTGCCGATGTGGACGACCCGAGACTGAGACTGTTTCTGCTCGATCTGCCGATGCACGTCTCGCCCAGAACCCGCATATTCGGGACACTCACTTTCCTGACCGAGCTCGAACCCTGGCACGCGCTGGAACTTGCCTTGCGGCACGACTATCTCAGTGGCAACGCTGCCGAACTGGTTCACGCAACAGGCGAGCCGGATCTTGGTGCCGCTTTTGCCCGGCTCCAACAAGAGATGGTGCTGTCTCAAGTACGGTTCGCAGCGATCAGCGAGGGACCGAACGGATGCCACATTGTGACCCGGGAGGATGTCATTCACCTGCCGGCATTTCAGGTCGATGTGATCGATCCCACCGGAGCCGGTGACGCATTCGCGGCAGGAATTGCCTATGGCATATTAGAGCGGTGGGAGCTGGCAAAAACCGGCCGATTCGCCAATGCGTTGGGCGCACTGGCCATCCGGGAGCTTGGCGCGCGTTCATCACTGCCAACATTGTCAGAGGTCGAGGCATTCATGAAAACCGCTCAAATGAGGACCGCCGATGCGCGTGATCACACGAGCACTTGATCGTTCGCGTGTCGCTGAGCTGGCATCAGAGGCCGGCCTCTCCGTAACCGGAGTCGGACCTGCGGGCACCTTCGGCGATGAGCTCGGGGATCTGCTCGTCGACCGTATTCGCGGCGGTCATCTGGACGGTTTACACTGGTTCACTGAGGAACGCGCCAGGTTCAGCGTCGATCCCCGAAATCTCCACGCAGGCGCCAGGAGCATCATCAGCGTCGGTGTCCCCTACTGGAACCCAGACATCCGCCACCCGAACGATGGCGTGCTCCGTGGGCGGGTCTCCCGATACGCCTGGGGACGCGACTACCACAAGACACTCAAGCAACGGATGCAGCACTTTCACCGGCTTCTGGAGGATGCCACCGGGCGATCGATTGAGGCACGGCATCTCGTGGACACAGCCCGTGTTGTAGACAGAGCTATTGCCGCGCGATCAGGACTTGGATGGTATGGGAAGAACACCATGATCCTGGTTCCCCGGCGCGGTTCCTGGGTCATGCTCGGCGAGCTCGTCGTCGACCTCGACCTCGAACACGACATTCCGCTCAAACCGAAGTGCGGGCAGTGTACCCGCTGTCTGGACGTCTGCCCGACCGGCGCACTTGTCGATGAGTATGTCCTGCACACGCCTTCCTGTATCTCGTTCCTGACAATCGAACTACGGGGGTCAATTCCGCGGGAAATCCGAACGAAGATGGGCGAATGGGTGTTCGGCTGCGACATGTGCCAGGAGATATGCCCGTACACCAACGCTGCATATACCGAGGACGAACCAACGTTCCATCCGAAATCGGTCGACCATGCCTACCCACCCCTGCACTGGCTGATCAACATGGACGAAGTCGAGTTCAGGGCAGAGTTCAGCGGCACTGCAGTCATGCGAGCTCGGTGGGATGGAATGGTCCGCAACGCGGCAGTGGCGATCGGAAACATCGGGTCGGAATCCGATCTGGACCTGCTCGAACGAATTGCTCGCGAACATTCGTTGCCGACCGTCCGGGGACACGCATCCTGGGCGATGGCCCGGATAGACCGCGACCTGGCTCAACCGGCGTTGCGATCTCTCCGGTCGCAGGAACACGATCACGAGGTTGTCGAGGAGATTGACTCCGCTCTGGCAATCGAATCTGTATAGAAAACGGACGGTCCCGCAGGACCGCCCGAACTGATTCGCTAGCGTCCTGGCCTATTCGCCCTCTTCCAGAAACTCGAGCGCTCGCTGCATCTGAGGATCGTCGGCGGACTCGTCGAGCGAATCCTCATCAGGCATCTCGACCTCGATATCCGGTTCGATGCCATCACCCTGTATGACGTTCCCCATCGGTGTCAGCCACTCGGCGATCGTTATCCTGACGGATGACCCATCGTCGAACTGATGGATTCGCTGAATCGACCCCTTGCCAAGCGTCTGTGTGCCCATCACAGTGGCACGATCGTAATCCTGCAGAGCCCCGGCGACGATCTCGGCTGCGCTGGCAGTGCTGCCATTGACCAGAATCGTCATTGGCGTGTCGAAGTCGGTAACCTCGCCAGGCATGATCGGCAATTCCTGTGGATCGTCCGAGTCAGGATCCTGTCGCTCGAGCAGTGCAGGACCTTCATCTTCATCGACGAATCGCCCGATCATCTCCTGCGCCGCTGATACCCAGCCCCCGCCGTTGCTTCGCAGATCGAGCACGATCCCTTCAGCACCGGCATCCTCTGCATCTTCGATTGCCTGATCGAGCTGTTCGATCGTATTGTCACCGAGCACGGTCACCGTCATGATCGCGATGTCATCCTGCATCTCGAACATGACTGCGGGCATCTCGATCTTGGCCCGCTCGACATTAAACTCAAGTGGTTCGTCTTCGCCCTCGCGCTCGACTGTCAGATTGACAGAGGTCCCCTCCGGACCGCGCACCCGGCGAACAGCATCCTCCATCGTCATTTCTTCGATGGAGACGCCGTCGACCTCAGTGATGACGTCCCCGGCCTGCAGACCTGCTTCTTCAGCCGGCGATCCACGCATCGGGCTGATAATCGTCAGTTCACCTTCGGGCTGGTCGACCCACACGCCGATGCCTTCGTACTCACCGCTCAGTTGTTCACGGCTCATCCGGGTTTCGGTTGGGCGCATGAAGACGGTGTACTGATCGGGAAGCCCGGCGACCATTCCCTCGAGCGCGTCGTAGAGCAGCTCGTCCTGCTCGATCTCGCCATAGTAGTACTCCTCATCGAGGAGTTGGATCACTTCATCGATCATTTCGAGCGTTACTTCGGGACTGTCGCTGGAGTCGCTATCCAGCGAGCTAACTGTTCTATCTGAACCATCGGCACCTTCAACCGCCGGGTCCACGACAAAGCGCTCAACCGCGATACCTGCGCCGAAACTTCCCAGGCCGACCAGCGACACAAGAAATAGAACGACGATGACACGGAGAGCCTGTCCAGTCGATTGCATGGGGCCTCCACCCTCGGGACTGTGAAATCTATCTCTGACGTTGATTTCGGATGCGGTCGAGTCGAGTAGGCTCTGCATTCATGTGCATCCGATTCCCCCTAGTATACTGCCCAGAGGGGAGCGGATGCCCATCTCACGGCAATCGGAATGCAACAGGGGGATCAGTGATCGTAGCGATTGATGCCGGCAATTCCAACGTCGTTGTCGGCGTATTTCTTGAGGAACAGCTAACGCATGCCTGGCGCTTTGCAACCGATGCAGACAGAATGCAGGACGAATGGTGGGCCATGCTGAAATCCCTGAGTGAGGACGACGGTGTGACACTGCCAGACGCCAGCGGAGCGATTATCTCCAGCGTCGTTCCGCGACTCACCCCGAAACTCGTCAGCATGGTACGGGAGCGTCTCAACATCGAGCCGGTTGTCGTCAGCCATGAGCTTGACCTGGGCATCGGCGTTCAGATGGACAATCCGGCCGAAGTTGGCGCTGACAGACTCGTCAACTCGATCGCCGTTCAGCATCTTTATTACGCTCCAGCAATCGTCGTTGACTTCGGAACAGCCACGACGTTCGATATCGTCGCGTCTAACGGCGATTACGTAGGAGGAGCTATTGCTCCAGGCGTCCAGCTAGCGCTGGATGCACTCACCTCCCGGGCGGCCCGCCTCAGCGCAATCGAGCTCAAGGTTCCGGACCAGGCTATCGGACACAACACTGTTGTAGGCATTCAGTCAGGCACGGTTCTCGGTTATGTCGAGCTGGTCAACGGAATGCTGAACCGAATCTCGTCTGAGCTGAATGGTGAACCGGCGATCATTGCCACCGGAGGTCTCGGAAAGCTCTTTCACGTGCACTGCCCACTCATCACTGCCTGGGAACCAGACCTGACGCTGGTCGGACTGCGTCTGATCTTTGAACGCCTGAAGCGCTAGGGCGCCAACTCACATCCGCACTCCGCATTACCCAAAGCAGACGAACTCAGCATATGGCATTGCGTGTTTTGCTCCGCAGGATATAATTCCGATCATAACCACAGGTTCGCTGCGAAACACCGCACTGCGGTGCCACATCAATATCAACGCCCGCGGGTTCTCGTACCCGCCATTTGCCGGATTCTATCCGGGCGCGTGGCGCACCCCGAGCACCCTGGGCAAAGGCTGGAGGGTAGCTGTGCAGACCTACTCGGTGGACCGAATCCGAAACGTCGGCTTGTTCTCCCACGGTGGCGCTGGAAAAACTTCACTGGCCGAAGCCGGGCTGTTTGCCTCCGGTGCTGTCAACCGCCTCGGTCGGGTTGATGACGGCAATACCGTTTCAGACTGGGACCCCGACGAAATCAAGCGTGGCATGTCGATTAGCACCAGCGTCGTTCCAGTCGAATGGCGAGATCACAAGATCAACTTCCTCGATGCACCCGGATATGCCGACTTCGTGGGCGAGATGCTCAGTGCGATGCGCGTGTGCGATGCCGCACTCATTCTTATGGATGCATCAGCCGGAGTCGAAGTCGGCACGGAGCAGGCCTGGCGATTTGCCGCCAAGTACAACCGTCCCCGAGCCATG
>JBBDTL010000238.1:0-2563 GCA_040904465.1 Thermomicrobiaceae bacterium
AACCCAGCCGGATGCGATCGATCAGATTCCCGATTGCCCCGCCGAACTGAAGTCCGAACGCCACCGCCAGCACCCTGCTATAGACGATGAGTTTCCAGAATACCGCCGCGAGCAGAGCGACCACGCCGATTGAGACCACGATAAGGATGGAGGTCCGATCCTGAAACATTCCGAACGCGGCGCCTGTGTTCTCGATATATCGGAAGTCCAGGGTCCCGGGTATCACCGACACCGTTGGCCGGCCTGCTTCGGGCCCCAGTTCCTCGATCGCGATGACTTTAGTGATCTGGTCCGCGACAGTGACCAGTGCGGCGAGAATCGACACAGTCGCGATAGATGAAACGATACGCGCACGCGTCACGATGTCGCAGCTCCGTCGCGATCCATAATTTCCTGACACTCAACGCAATATCGGGCAAACGGAAGCGCTTCGAGTCTGCCCGATGGAATGGGTTGCCCGCAGCACTCACAGGCGCCAAACTCACCCGCGTCAACTTTCTCCAGCGCCCGCTCAATATCTGTCTTGCGGTCAGCAAGCTGTCCGCGAATTGTCAGTAGTCGTTCCTGTTCGGTCAGCCGGTCCGAATCATCCCCCGGGTGATTGTCTGCGCCTTCAGCAAGCTCGGACGACTCGCCGAATTCTCTGACCTGGTCATCAAGTTGCGTCAGCTCCTGTTCAGCTTCTTCGAGCTGCTCGCGGAGCATCTGTTCGAACTGTGAAAGTTCCTGTTCTCGAGTGGTCATGAGTATAGCCTTTGTTGATGGTTCTGCGTCGCTGCGCTCTGCCCAGAGCGAGCGGCGTGTAGCAGGCACGCGCAATTCTAGCACGCAAGTCCTTCGCCTCGATTTGGAGTTCGCCTCCACCGCGCACTAGAATCATGACTGGTTTCGAATCGGGTATGGGGGCTTAGTGATCACGCGACCAGTTCATATCACGATCGCCGGTGGCGGCACCGGTGGTCATGTTCAGCCCGCGATAGCGGTTGCGGACGTTCTCCTGTCCGAGGAAGATGTCGAGCTCTCCTGGATTGGATCCTCAACTGGAATCGAACAGCAGTCCGCCACAGAACGCGGAATCCCGTTTGTTTCGATCCCCACTGGGAAGCTGCGTCGATACTTTTCACTCTATACGCTCACTGATGCATTGCGAATACCCCTCGGAATAGTCCGAGCTCGGATGCACCTGCGCCGTCTCCAGCCAGATGTCATCTACAGCACCGGCGGTTTCGTCAGTGTGCCAACGGTGGTGGCAGGATGGATGGCCGGAATTCCAGTTATCACCCATGAGCAGACCGCAACGATCGGGCTCGCCAACAAGATCAATGCCCGGTTGTCCAATCGGATCGCTCTTGCGTTCGAAGCGACTCGTTCGCTGGTACCGGCCAATTCAGACAAAATAGTGGTAACGGGCAATCCTGTTCGGGGAGCGCTAGTGGCTGGCAACCCGGTGACGGGCCGCGAAGCCTTCGGATTGCCCGACGGCCTCCCACTGGTCTATGTTACAGGTGGCTCTCTTGGCGCTCAGGCCATCAACGAAACTGTACGTATACTAATTCCCGATCTTGTGCGGGACGCTTGTATCGTTCACCAGTGCGGCCCGGCTGCGGGAAACGGAGACTATCCGCGCCTGATCGAAGCTCGCAACGCGCTTCCAGGAGAGTTGAGGGAACGATATGTTGTCCGGGAGCGAATCGGCGCAGAACTGGCTGATCTGTACGCAGCGGCTGACCTGGTAGTCGGCCGAAGCGGCGCCGGTACCGTTGCCGAGCTGGCGCTGCTCGGCAAACCATCGATCCTCATCCCACTGCCTGGGACGGCCAGCGACGAGCAAACTCAGAACGCACGTATTCTGGCGAGCGCCGGCGCTGCTTTACTCCTGCATCAGGCCGAGCTCACTCCGACAGTTCTGCTGTCCCAAATCTCGGCTCTGCTAAATGACGCCAAGGGCCGGATGGAAATGGCCGCGGCAGCCAGGTCGGTTGCACAGCCTGACGCCGCTCGACTTCTGGCCAGAGAAATTCTGGATCTCGCCAGGCGATGAGTCAGCCGGTCAGTGCGGCGTCAATCGCCTCTCGGGCAGTTGCTACCCGCAACAGCTCGAAACCCTGCAGGCGCTCACTTGGCCCACGGTAGCTCGTCGACGGAATAATCGCCCGTTTGAAACCGAGTTTCTGCGCTTCATTCAGCCGGCGGTCGAGCTGACTGACGCTCCTCAGCTCACCGGAAAGGCCGACTTCCCCGATCAGCACGGTATCGCGGTCTACGGGCCTTCCGGCATGACTGGAACCAATCGCCGCGATCACGCCGAGATCAACCGCTGGTTCCGCTACCCGCAACCCTCCGACGACATTGACAAACACATCGTGCGTTCCCAGGTTGTATCCGACCCGTTGTTGCAAGACCGCGATGAGCATCTGCAATCTGTTGAGATCGAATCCCGTCGCCGTCCGCCTGGGGTTTCCGAAGGAGGTGGCGGTGGTCAGCGCCTGAATCTCGATGAGGATCGGCCGGCTTCCCTCCAGAGGAACGCCGACGGCTGAACCTGCCGCGTTTCCCGAGCGTT
>JBBDTL010000239.1:0-2557 GCA_040904465.1 Thermomicrobiaceae bacterium
AGAGGCGCGGACATACTGATATGTGAGGGTACTTATCCGGACGACGCCTCAGTGGCGGGGGCATTCGATAGACCCCACCTCACCGCCTTCGAGTCCGGCCGGCTTGCACGCGACGCCGGAGCAAAAGCATTCGTCCTCACGCACCTCTGGCATTCAGTGGGATATGATCACTATTTGGAGGCAGCGACCGAAGGATATGAAGGTAAGGTCGTTCTCGCAACACCAGGGATCAAGCTCGTGGCGCGCTAGCCAGGTGAGTCCCCATCGGTGAAACGGAAACGAACATCGTATGAGCTCAGATCCTCAGAGTTTTTCAATACCTGGGTTCAAGCTTGGCCACTGGACACATCCAGACGGCACGACGGGCTGTACGGTTCTTCTTGCCGATGAGCTCGTCCCCGCCGCTGTCGAAGTCCGAGGTGGCGCGCCCGGAACGAGGGAGACCGCGCTTCTCGGACCCGGCAAGACGGTACGGGCCGCCGACGCCATTATCCTTACTGGCGGCAGCGCGTTCGGCCTTGGAGCTGCTGACGGGGTCATGCAGTGGCTCAGTGAACAGGGGAGAGGGTTCCCCACAGCCGTGATGAACGTTCCGATAGTACCTGGAGCCGTGATATTTGATCTCGCTGGCGATGAACCGGTTTGGCCGCTGCCCAAACACGGCTATACGGCGACAGACAACGCTTCTCGCGAGTTTATCGGTGGCGGTCTGGGCGGAGGCGCTGGGGCATCGGTGAGCAAGGTGCTTGGCCGGCATCTGGCAACTCCAACGGGTGTCGGAATCGCCAGCGTCAAATCTCCTGCCGGCGCGGTGAGTGCCATCTTTGTGAACAACGCATTCGGCGACGTATATGACGACAGGCGAGGTATCTTTCTGACACAACCAGATGGCGGCTCGAGCACTGAGTGCATTCTGCTGAGTGAATCTCGGGAGATTGAACCGGGTCAGAACACCGTGATCGGAACGATAGTCGTTGACCGGAGGCTTGACCACGATGCTCTTGCACGGATATGCATCTCAGGTCACGCCGGCATTGCCCGAACAATCCGCCCGGCGCACACGCCAGCCGATGGAGATACCGTCTTTGCCCTGGCGCAAGGGCAGGGAAATTGCACGACAGCGGAGCTCATGCAGCTCTCTGCGGCAGCCCAACTGGCGACATCCCGCGCACTGATTAATTCCCTTGGGGACTTGCAGAAATGATAGACCAGATGGTGATTTCCCCGAACTGCGGTACTCCACATCGGACGTCTGGTGGTAAACTGACAGGCACTAGGAACACGTATTCGTCTATCTCCAGAGCCCGTTTCATCTGGCACGACTGTCTGAATGGAGCAAGGAACTCGTGCGATTCAGTTTCTCCAGCGGGTCGTTCCCGACCTATTCGCTTCCGGCAATCTTTGAACTCGGCAGCCAGGCCGGCGCCGACGCGATCGAGATCATGCTTACGCCCCGGCTCCTCAGCCAGGGCGCAACACGCTTGCGCTTTCTGGAAGAAGGCTACAACCTTCCAATCGCCTCGGTTCACTCAGTCCTGAGGCTTCGCGACACCACCAGCGAGCAATTTGCTCATGACATCCTGGAATCCGCCCGGCTGGTTCGAAAGCTGGAATGTTGCCAGAGTATGGTGGTACATCTTCCCTATCGTCCCGACGCCCGGCTCAACAGTCTCTGGCTGGAAACGATTCAGGAAGCCGCCGAAATTCTGGAAGATAGCCAGGCGCGTGTCAGCATCGAAAATCCCGATCCTCCATCGTATGATCTGAAAGAGGATGACTGGCTAAGTATCACGCGCTGGAAGGTAGTATCACAGGAATTTGCTACCGGGGCGACGTTCGATACCTCACACGCTGCAGCGAGCGGCTGGGACTTGCTCGCCTATGCCGAGAACCCTCACCGGGCTCTTGATAATATTCATCTGAGTGATGTTGGTGGGAAAACGTATGCGACGGGACTGCTGAACTCGCTCCTGCACGCCCACCGCCCGCCGGGAACGGGAGACCTTCAGATCGAGCGATTCCTGGCGCGACTTTCCCAGACAGAATTCAACGGACTGATCACGCTGGAGATCAGCCCGCTTCGACTTCCCTGGTACTGGCTTCCATCAGCACAACGAGCGCTAGCCGATATGCTCGGCTTCTGCCGCTCGGCAACTGGCGACGCTCGAAGCCAGTTCACGACCAATACACGTAATCGCCGCCTGCGATCACGTATCGATCGCTAGCGCTTGGTGTACTGCGGCGCCTTGCGGGCTCGCTTGAGTCCAACCTTCTTGCGTTCCTTGACTCGCGCATCTCGCGTCAGCATTCCTGCCTGCTTCAGCGCGGGACGGAGTTCAGAATCGAACTCGGTCAACGCGCGCGAGATCGCATGCCGGATTGCTTCCGACTGCCCAGTCAGACCGCCACCTGTGACACGGATCTGCATGTCGAACCGGTCGAGCAGGTTCATCAGCTTCAGGGGCTCGGTCATCGTCGTCAGATACACGTCACGAGCACCGAAATAGTCCGGAACTGTCCGGTTGTTGACGCTGATGTTCCCTTGCCCCGGATAGAG
>JBBDTL010000240.1:0-2546 GCA_040904465.1 Thermomicrobiaceae bacterium
TGCTGTCTGCCGCACTGACGATCGAGTTCGTCGATCGGTAGTTCAGCTCCAGATGGACCTCAATGGCGTCAGGGTAGTCTCGTTTGAAATCGAGAATGTTCCGGATATCCGCCTGTCGCCAGCCGTAGATCGACTGATCGGGGTCACCAACGACGCAGATGTTTCGCGATCCATCGGAGAGTGCTTTGACCAGGCGATACTGGACGTGGTTGGTGTCCTGATACTCGTCGACCAGTGTGTAGCGATAGAGGTCCTGATAGCGCGCCAGAGTTTCGGGATGCTCGTCCATCAAGCGAAGCGTCTCGCAAAGCAGGTCGTCAAAATCGAGTGCCCGGTTGCGCCGCAGAGAAGTCTGATAGACAGGGTAGATCCGGGAAATGATCTCGTCCCAGTAGTCGGCTACCTGTTCCTCAAACGCTTTCGGATTGATGAACTTCGACTTGGCCGCCGAGATCCGGCTGAGCACTGCGCGGGGCGAGAAGCGCTTGGTATCAAGATTCATCTCGCTCATCGTGCGGCGGATGACGTCCATCTGGTCACCATCGTCGTAGATCGTAAATCGGGGATCGATGTCGATCAGATGGGCATCTCGTCTCAGAATTCGGACGCAGGTGGCGTGGAAGGTCCCGACCGTCAGCTTGTGCGCATCTTCGCCGACCAGGTTCACCAGCCGATCACGCATCTCGCGCGCCGCTTTGTTCGTAAATGTGACCGCGAGAATGTTCCAAGGAGAGACGCCGGCAGACTCGATGAGGTAGGCAACGCGGTGGGTCAGCACGCGTGTCTTTCCGGAACCGGGACCAGCAACAACAAGGAGCGGACCGTCGACGGTCGTTACCGCGGCGAGCTGGGCCTCATTCAGCCCGGTGAGTATGTCCGGTGTTACGATATCAGGCTGAAAATCCACTCAGCGGTCCCTCCTCGTAAGCTCGGTTCGCTGGTCGATTCTACCAGCCGGGAGCGGCGGGACGGACCCGTTGGCTGGCTTGTGGTGTCGGGGATAGCCGGTTGCATTGACGACAGTGGGGCTGATTGCTAAACTTTCCGTTGCCAGCGCACCATGGCGGTGTAGCTCAGAGGCAGAGCAGGGGACTCATAAGCCCTTGGCCGCAGGTTCGAGTCCTGCCACCGCCACCACACATAATCCAGGAAACAGGTCATCGGCGATGGGCATCTGCCCACGCCGTTTTTCAATTTATCTTTGCGAGAATCATCGATTCAGCTTCGGTGTGGCCTACCGCCAACGCGCGGCGATGGGGCGCCTTCCGTCAGCCAGCCGCCGAAACTTTGTACCGAGCATGCGTTCTGATAATCCGCGAGTATCTCCAGTGCCATCGCCCGGATCGGACCACCGGCCTGCGAGGTGATCACCTGCTGCAGGAGCCAGGCCTCGAACTCGTCCGCGGAAGGCTCTTCCGAAATCGCACGCTGGAGCAGATCACGCTTGATACCCATGCCGGTCAGATCTGGACCGGTGTCGCGCTTGCGTTTCTTGCGACGCCCCTCAGATGCCTCAATTGCCTGCAGAGCATGTTTGCTGAACTCCGCCGGTGTCAATTGTGATTGCTGACTGAGGTTCACCTCCATGGAAACCACCTCCCATTGCCGGGCCGCCGGGCTACCAGCTCAACCTGGATGGGGAAGCCCGGTCGATCTGGTCGGGTGTAGCCCTGGTCGATTGCTGCGATATCAAGTTCCAGCGATGCCAGGTCCTGACGCAGGATGTCCTCAATCGAATACGGTGAAACGGTTGCGAAGACCTTCAGATAGCCCTTGCATTGTTCACAGGTTGTGGCGCGCCGGCTTTCACGCTCAGCTTCCGGCGCCATGTAACCGAGTTGCTGGTGATTGGTGTTTTCGCAGAAGACGCATCGCTGGTGCGCGGTGCGCCAGCTCGCGGCGCAGCGCCCGCATCTCAGCCATTGCTGGCGTTCCAGACCACGTGCCTCGGCGAGAGTTGGCCAGCTTCCGCAGACGGGACAGTATCCTGGTTGCCATCCGAAGTCGGCGTTGCGCTCAGCGCCTACGCGCTGACCAATCGCAAGGAGCAAAGGCAGGGAAGCACAATGACCGATTGTTGCGAGGATCGCAGGGTCCGTCTGGTGAGCCTCCGCAACCCGGTGGAGGCCGGCATCATCCCCGTTGATTATCGCCTGGATGAGTGCCTGTGACGATTCGTCGGAAATTGCGTCCGGAACGGTAACGGTATCGAACGTCACGGCCGCCTTGAGCGTCCCGATGAGCTGGTTGGTCAGTTGAGCGAGTTTCTTCCTGTCGACAGGGATCTGAGACTGATGAATAGCGGGAACGGCTGAGCTGGGTGGACGTCGCTCCAGTGCCGTCGCTGCTGCTTCCCAGACAGGATCAGAGCCCGCCCGGAGCGCTTCGATCTGCAGCAGCGCCAGCGGACGACTGGTCGGATCTTCCAGTGCCAGCGACTCAAGATCCTGTTGTGACTGCGCCGCCATGGTCCCTCCTCTCGATCGCGCGTCCCATCGACGGTGTCTCGTAGAAAATGCGATCGATGGTCGAGTGATCTCCCTGCA
>JBBDTL010000241.1:0-2527 GCA_040904465.1 Thermomicrobiaceae bacterium
GGGCGAGAGGATTCGAACCTCCGACCGCCGGTACCCCATACCGGTGCGCTACCGGACTGCGCCACGCCCCGAGACTAGGCTAGAGTATAGCACGCGTGTAGGCGCCTCAAAAAGCGAGGTTGGAACCCGCGCCGCCACAGGGTAGCGGGTTCCCAACCGTCACACACGCTCGCGCTGAACTACTTGAGTTCGACGGTTGCGCCAGCTTCTTCGAGGCGTGCCTTCGCCGCGTCGGCTTCTTCCTTGTTGACGCCTTCCTTGATCTCCTTCGGAGCAGCCTCAACCATGTCCTTGGCTTCCTTGAGCCCCAGACTCGTCAGCTCACGGACGGCCTTGATGACCTGGATCTTCTGGGCGCCAACATCGGTCAGAACCACATCGAACTCGGTCTGCTCTTCAACTTCTTCGGCGGCATCCGCTGCAGGTCCCGCCGCGGCGGCGGCTGCCGGAGCGGCAGCTACAACGCCGAAGCGATCTTCCAGCTCCTTGACGAGCTCGGAAAGCTCGAGCACGGTCATCTGCTCGATCGTCTGAATAAGTTCTTCCATCTTCTCCTGGCCAAGTGCCATTATGCATGTTCCTTTCAAGAACGCTGACTGTAATTCGATTCGTACGCAAATTAGCTACGGAGCTATTAGCCGCCGTTCTCCTCAAGCTGCGATGCTCGCGCCTGAAGCACATAGGCCAGCGAGCGGATCGGTCCGGACAATACGCCGACCAGACCGGCTATCGGTGCGTTCAGTCCACCGACAACCTTTGCCAAAAGCTCGTCACGACTCGGCAGGCTTGCCAGGCGATCGACCTCTGAGGCCGGGATGAGATTTCCATCAAGCACGCCGGCTTTGATCTCGAGAATTCGGGATATGCGAGCGAACTCCCGCGTTGCCTTGGCCGGAGCGACTGGGTCTTCTCCCGAGGTCACGATCGCGGTCGGCCCCTCCAGAAACTCCCGAATAACGCTCATCTCCGCGTTGTCGGCGGCGATTCCAGTCAGCGTGTTCTTCACAACCCGAAAGGTCGAACCCGATTCGCGAAGTTCTCGCCGGAATCGCTGCATGTCCGTGACGCTCAAACCGCGATAGTTCGTCAGGATCGTGAGCGTCGACCCCTTGAGGAGCTCGGTAATCTCTTCGACTTCCTGATACTTCTTTGGTGTTGGCACGTCTTCACCTCCTTCCCGTGAAAGTCGTCTGCGTTGCTGAAAAAAGAAAGCCCTTGCGCTGAAGGCGCAAGGGCCGAATCGCAACGGGCAATGCCGTTGCTGTTGGTTCATTCCTTGATCGCCTCGGCTGGCAATTAAGCCCACTGGCTCCAGCAGTCTTAAGCGAACTGATTAACTTGTGACCGTGCCACCAGACTAAGCTGCCGACGCAGTATGTCCCGCAGCCTGCTGCGCAAGCGCAACGTCAACCGGGACACCGGGGCTCATTGTACTGGTTACCGTGATGCTCCGGCAATAAATCCCTTTGATGCCTTCGGGCTTCTCGCGGAAAATCGTGTCGACGACTGTGTTGAAGTTCTCCAGGAGCTGCTGGGCGTCAAAGCTCTTTTTGCCGATTTCAACGTGCAACAGTCCTGTGCGATCGTTGCGAAACTCAATGCGTCCGCCCTTGAGCTCGCTGATCACTCTCGGCAGATCGTCAACTTCCCGAACGACTGTCCCTGAGCGCGGGTTCGGCATCAGCCCCCGGCGACCCAGAATTCGTCCAAGGCCACCGACCTTGCTCATCTGGTCAGCAACGGCGATGGCTGCGTCGAATTCAAGCCAGCCGCCCTGAATCTGAGCAACGAGATCGTCATTTCCGACGTAGTCTGCTCCGGCGTCCTGCGCGATTTTCTCAGCCTCACCAGCCGCAAATACGAGCACTCGGGTCGTTTTGCCGGTGCCGTGTGGCAGAGTGACCGAGGTCCGCAGCTGCTGGTCAGCCTGACGTGGATCGATCCCGAGGCGGAAGTGGACCTCTACGGTTTCGTCGAAGTTGGCATACGCCATTTTCTTTACGAGTTCCACCGCTTCTTCCGGGGCGTACTGCTTGTCTTGCTCCAGGTGCTTGAGTGCTTCGAGATACTTCTTGCCGTGCTTTGGCATCGATTCTGGCTCCTTCCGTGGTGCTAGCGGGCGACAACCCTCCCACGTCCACCGTTCAGATCCGATCAGTCAACAAAATGGTGCTAATCTACGACGCGAATACCCATACTCCGGGCTGTGCCTTCGACCTGCTGCATCGCGCCGTCCAGGTCAACCGCGTTCAGATCCGGCATCTTCGCCTCCGCAATCTCACGGACCTGGTCACGAGATACCTGCCCAGCAGTCTCGGTCTTGACGTTGGTTGCGCCCTTGTCTACACCAGCTGCCTGGCGCAGCATCTCCGAGGCGGGCGGCGTCTTGGTGATAAACGTGAATGAGCGATCCTCAAACACGGTAATGACCACCGGGATAACCTGCCCGGCCATATCTGCGGTGCGCTCATTGTATTCCTTGCAGAAGTTCATGATAGCAACGCCATGCTGACCGAGTGCCGGTCCG
>JBBDTL010000242.1:0-2488 GCA_040904465.1 Thermomicrobiaceae bacterium
GACATCGGGCTGATGCCGGTCGGCGCTCGTGACTTACCGGATGATGAGATCCGGCGAATCAAGCGCGCTGAAACGGAAGGAAAACGAAAGGTACTGACCAGCTTCAATTTCTGGGCACTGGCATTTCCCATGGCGATTCCGGCCCTGGTCGATACCGCCCTGATTTTCCATCAGGTGGCATTGTTCGAGCGTCAGGGGTTATCGGCTGAGATTGCAGCTCGTGTCTTCATTCCATTCGCCATCGCCTCGGCATTGACAGGTCTCCTGGCTGGTTTTCTCATCGAGCGCACCGGTCCGACACCATTGTTCGTCGCGAACATGGCGGTGTTCTGCACCGCTATCCTGATACTGCAGGTTTCGAGTACCGCCTTCCTGGCCGTGATCTATGCGATCGTCCTGGGAGGCGCGATGGGTATGCAGCAGATCGGCGCTCGCTACACCTGGCCTTACTATTACGGCCGGCAGGGTCTGGGCCAGGTACAGGGGTCGGCGATGATGATCATGATCTCGGCAACAGCAATCGGACCGGTGGTGTTCGCGTCGGTCTCTGAGGGGATCAGCTACATGTTCGCGTTTGCCGCAATGCTTGTTCTCCTGGCGATTGCCGCGGCACTTCGGCTATTCTATCGCATTCAACCGGCCTGACGCGCTTATTTCTGGACGATATTTCGCAGCGCGAAGAGCAGGTTCGCCGGGCGCTCACCCATGCGGCGCATGAAGTACGGGTACCACATCTCACCGAAGGGAACATACACACGCATGTTGTATCCCTGACGGACGAGCTCATATTGAAGTTCCTCGCGAATTCCATACATCATCTGGAACTCGAACCGTGACTTATCGATACCCATTCGCATCGCATATCCCTGGGCCACTTCCAGGATTGTGTCGTCCTGAGTGGCGATCGCCGGATAGTTGCCATGATCGAGCAGCCGCTCCATCTGGCGCCGGTAGGCGGCGTCGACATCTGACTTCCGTGGATAGGCGTGCGTCTCGGGTTCTGCGTACGCGCCCTTGACCAGTCGCACCCTCGCTCCCCGTTCAATCGCGTTATCCACATCACGATCGTTCCGGTACAGGTAGGATTGCAACACGATACCGATCGTGTCGCCGTACGTCTGATGCAGGTCGTAGAAGATCTCGAGCGTCCGCTGGGTGTAGGCGCTGCCCTCCATATCGATCCGAACGAAATTGCCATGCAGCTTTGCCCGGTCGAGGATCTGGATCATGAGATCGCGCGCGAAGTCATCGGAAATATCGAGCCCCAGCATGCTCAGCTTGACTGAAATGCTGCTCGTGGTGCCGCTCTCCGCGATGCGATCCAGGATGGTACAGTACTCGTCCGCCGACTTCTGCGCGAGGTTCGGATCGGTAACGTTTTCACCCAGGAGGTCAAGTGTGAGGGTCATTCCGGCGCCGAGCAGATCCCGACTGGCCGACAGTGATTGATCCAGGTTTTCACCAGCGACGAACCGGAATGCGAGCTGGCGGGTGAGCCGGTTGGACGTGACGAGATTCGTCACGAAGGCGTTATCGGCCAGCGCGAGCATCGTTTTACGCAGCATGCAACTACCCTTCGGTCATGGAGAGCGTGTGGATCAGTCAACGACTATTCCGACTGTCAGGAGTTTAGCATGCACCCGCCTCGACCTCTCGCTCTGAACGTCAGTCCGAACCTGGAAGACTGGTCCTGAGCGCTAGCAAGGAGATGCCCACCGATGACCCGGCACGTGACGACGATTCGCGACAGCTTGCACGATCGGATCCCGCTGGATCAGCCGGCAGTCAACCTTATTGGCACAGCGCCGTTTCTGCGGCTAGATCGTATTCAGCAGCTGGGATTTGTCAGCAAGGTCTGGCCCGGCGCCAAACATACCCGTTTCGAGCACTCGATCGGGGTGTTTCACCTGATGAGGCAGGCAATTGAATCGCTACAGCATACCTGTCCACATGTCGAGCTCACTGACCGGACTGTACGGGCCTCGCTGGCCGCGGCGCTGCTGCATGATATCGGGCACTATCCGTTCAGCCACGCCATCGAGGAGCTGGGTGATCCGGTTCTTCCACATGAAGTTGTTGCCCGGCGGGTTCTGCAGTCTGGGGAGATTGCGGGGATACTGGAGCGCGACTGGAACGTATCGGTCGATGAGGTGATGAACATGATCGACCCGGTCGATGAACTACCACCGGATCTGGAGCTGCTAAGGGGGCTCCTGAGCGGGCCGCTGGACGTCGATAAGCTCGACTACCTGCCACGAGACGCCAACGCGTGCAACGTGCCATATGGGGGTGTCGACACACTGAGACTGCTGGACGCGTTGCGGGTTGCAGAGATTGACGGTGCGCGCCGTATCGTTGTAGGCGAGAAAGGGGTCAGCCCGCTGCATTCACTGATCAACGCCCGGCAGGAAATGTTCGACAACGTCTACTGGCACCACACCAACCGTGCCTGCATGGTCATGTTGCTTCGAGCGGTCCAGGAAGCGAT
>JBBDTL010000243.1:0-2472 GCA_040904465.1 Thermomicrobiaceae bacterium
GGACCGCGAGGATCGAGCGCACCGGTATCCGTGTTGCAGGCACTCACCACGATTGCGGCCAATGCCAGGACGAAAACAGCCCCGATCCGGGACGCCGTTAGCTGGCGCATCGTCGCTCCAACGAGACCGGGTATCTGTTCGCAATGAACACAGCGGGAATTGACGCCGCCGCGACGACTTGATCGCATGACATGAAACGTTGACCCCATCCGCCCTGCAGGCAACCGAAAACTGGTTGGAATCGCCCACGCAAGTTGTGGACCCTGAATGTCAGACTGTGGGGCATCCAACGGCGGCACGTCAGTTGCCCGATTCGGGGAACGACGCCGGTCTTGTCGCTCTTCGAAGGGTGGCGGCAGCAACCCGCCGGTATCGGGTAACCTCCGGAAGCAATCAGTGGGCAAGGAGACGACCCGATGAGGATTATCCGGGGATGCATGAACAAAACATACCGCCTGGCCGCCGCCGCTTTGATGTCGTGCGGGCTGCTGATCATGCTGCCTGTGACAGCCTCTGCTCACGTCAAGTGGTTTCAGGATGATGAAGCCTATCCGCTGGAAACCGACCTTATTCTGAGCTGGCACACCGGTCTGCTGCTTCTCGTCTCACTCGGGGCGATGGGCGGCCTCTACCTGATCCAGCGAATGCTTGGTGACCGCTACTGGCCGCATATCCGATTTCTCGATCACATGTCGATCGGTGCGCCGACACTCTTTGCGGTGCAGGCAGCGATCACGCTGGTTCATGCGTCAGTGCAACCGGCATTGTTCGCGCCGAACATGGAGCTTGGACTGACCGTGTTCGGGTTGACGATCGCCGCCATCCAGGTGTTCGTGGCGCTCACGCTCATTACCGGCCTGTATGACTGGGTCGGGGCAATCATTCTGATCCTGCTCGGACCGCTGGCGTTCTTCATGTTCCCGACAATCGACGTCTTCGAGCAACTTCTCTGGGCGGGTATCGGGGTGTTCTTTCTGGTGATCGGCCGGTACTCAGTCTACCCGGAACACGCCCGGGCCTGGTTCAGGCAGTACGGGGAACATATCGGGCATTACGCAGTCGTTACCATGCGGGTGCTGGTCGGACTGTCATTTATTGCGCTCGGTCTGGGAGAAAAGCTCTGGAACCCGGATCTCGGGGGTGCATTTCTGGAGGAGAATCAATACCTGAATGTGTTCTCCGAGTATTTCGGGATGGACTGGTTCACGAACGAGCTGTTCACCCTGCTGGCCGGACTGACCGAGGCGACGATTGGTGTCCTGCTCATCAGTGGGATACTCACCCGCGTGGTTATCCTCGGGATGTGGTTGCCATTTAATCTGGGGTTGCCGTTCCTGCCGCCCCAGGAGCTCCTGGGACACCTGCCGATCTTCGGGATCATGTATGTCCTGCTGGTCTACAACCCGAACCGGCCTCACTCGTTCGAGTCACGGGATGAACCGACAGTCGACCTGCCGGAAACCACTCACCAGCCCTCAGCGCCTGCCTGACGGTCCCGGTGCTGAAGGTTCGATTCATCTCGAACATGCGGTAGCAACTGCGAAAAGGGTCAGGCTATGCTGCGATGGTCCTACTGCAGCCCTGAGTGGGTCGATCGGTGGGGAAACACTCGCTAATGAGCGAATCTGGAAGCCACGGGAGAGATGCGCTCCTCATGGTCGTCGGTAGAAGCCGACTGGTCACGACGGTCCAGATCTGACGCCACGAGCTCCGCTTCCATCCATGGCTCGAACGCTTCAATCCGGTCCCGGCCGTTGCGCTTGGCGACATACATGGCGGAGTCGGCCCGGCGAAGCAAGTCCTCGGGCGCCGCCTGTGATGACTCGGTAAAGGCCAGGCCGATGCTGGTGCTTATCTGCCGGAACTCACCAGCAACTTCCATTGGTTCCTGCAATCGCTTGAGAATCCGCTGGCCAACGCGAATACCTTCGTCTCGATCCCTGAGCCCGAGAAGAAGAACTGTAAACTCATCACCCGCCAGCCGGCCGAGCGTATCACCGGGGCGCAACGAATCGCTCAGACGATTGCCGACCTTGACCAGCAAGTCATCACCGGCCTCGTGTCCCAGGGTGTCGTTCATCAGCTTGAAGTAGTCGAGATCGAGAAACATCAGGGCGAGGGCATTGCCTTCTCGTACCTGGCCCATTGAGCTGACAAGCGAACTCAGGAACGATGCCCGGTTCGGCAGACCGGTAAGTGCGTCGTGATAGGCCTGATAGGTCAACTCGTCTTCGAGCTGCTTTCGCTCGGTAATGTCACGCGAGTTGAGCACCAGTCCATTCAGCACGGGGTTATCCAGCTCGTTCGAGACAACGGTTTCCAGATGAACATCCGAGCGGCCGGAAATCACTACCCGCCATTCGAACTTTGCCCGGGCACGCGTCCCTTGAATGATGTCGTTGATCTCACGCCGCATCAAATTCTGGTCATCATGATGCATCCATTGCATCAGACTTCTGCCGACAAAGCGCT
>JBBDTL010000244.1:0-15061 GCA_040904465.1 Thermomicrobiaceae bacterium
GACGATCCCGAAGTGGATGACTATATACACCGGCACGGGATAACGCTGAATGACGGTGAGCTCATCGAAATGCACCCCGGGTTTGCCGAGTGGATCGAACGAGCCAGCCAGCGGTTGAATCGGGGCTACGGGTTGATCATCGATTACGGGTACCCGGCTGACCAGTTCTTCGCCGAGCACCGGCGAGCCGGGACGTTGAAGGCGTACTACCAGCACGGGGTCTCAACGGAGACCTACCGGGGCATCGGCAAGCAGGATCTCACCGCGCACATCAATTTCAGTGAGGTGGAGTGGCATGCCAGGCAACGCGGCTTCTCGCAGCTCGGTCTCACCACCCAGGCTGACCTGCTTGGGGCACTGGGGATCGGGGACCGTCTGGTCCACCTGCGCACCAATCCTGCTCTGAGTTCCGATGACTACCTGAGCGTCCGGGCAGCCGTTCTCCGGATGATTGATCCTGGCGCGATGGGCCGATTCCGGGCGCTATTTCTCGGTAGGAATGTTGCCTCAGAGCGAGTTCCTGCCGGACTGAGGTGATCGGGACTCTGGAGGCAGGTCCTGAATTCTTGCTCGACGGTTACCCATCGGTACCGGCCAATTCATAGTTAGAATCGCATAGACCAGTCGGTACGTTTGGGGCTATCGGCGGTAGTTAGCCTTTGACATACTGAACCCCGGTTGCAGGAACGATCAGCGGCGTACCAGGGCACCGTCGTCGTTTCTGTTCCGTGCCTGCAACCAGTTCCGGCTCAATCGTGCGGGCTGGCGTCGAGTTCAGCACCGCAGAGCCGAGCAGCTAGACAGCTAGCCGCTCCACGACGAGAGGTGCCGGCATCAGCACCCGGTGCCTCTCGTCTTCTCTGGCGTAGAATCTTCACAGGAACAACGTTCAGGAGAGGATGCGCTATGCCAGAGACGCTGGAACAGGGGATGATCTTCCCCGATTTCACCCTCGATGACATCCATGGCAACACGGTTTCCAGCCGCTCGTTTTACATGCGCAGAATACTTGTTGTTGCGCTTGTTCCCAACTCACAGTCATCAGCCTGGTCTACCTGGCTCAGAGATCTATCGAGCTCGATGAATTCAGTAGACGAGGCGGATGCCGTTGCCCTGGTGATTCTCCCGGCGGAGTCCTTACCGGATATTGCAGAGGTGGACAATCAGGACCAGCGCGTTCGTATCCTGGTTGATCCCGAGGGGAAAGCGCGGGAACGGTTCAAGCTGCCACCATCCACGGGCCAGCTAATCGTCGCCAACCAGCATGGGGTTGTTTATCACACCGTGACCGGCAATCCAGATGATCCCGGGTTCGAACCGGATGAGATCCCCGGGTGGGTCGAGTTCGTCGCCTGCCGGTGTTCCTGACACGCCATCCCGCTGTTCGGTAGCACAGGGGTTTACCCCCTGTTTTCCATAGCGGCAGGTGAACTGCCTCGCTACCGCATCAATCTCCCGTGGTCGACCATCAGGCGACGGTCCATGACGACCGCCAGCCCGCCTTCCTCTGCGATCTCTGCGGCGCTCTCGTTCACGACGCCAATTTGCAGCCAGAGCGCCCGCGCCCCAATCGAGACAGCATCGCGGGCAACCTCTTCAACCGCGTCCGGCCGCCGGAAGACGTCGACGATATCGACCTTTTCCGTCACTTCGGAAAGGCTCGAACAGGCCGTCTCGCCGAGGACCGCGTTCGCGTTCGGATTGACCGGGATAATCCTGTATCCCTGATCCTGCAGGTACTTCGCAACCCGGAAGCTGTCCCGGTGCTCCTTCGGTGACAGTCCGACGATTGCGATCGTCTTCGCATCTCCGATCAACTCACGCAGATCAGCATCAGATTCAACTCGTGGCAAGTCAGGCTCCCTGTCTGAAGAAAAAGGCGGACCTGATTGGCCCGCCTGATTCGTGCAATGCGTACCGAAATCTAGCCGGTGACCTTCTTTGCGCTGGCAAATCCGTTCTCAAGATCCCAGACCAGATCGTCAAGATCTTCAATACCGACCGACAGGCGAACCGTGCCCGGTCCGATCCCGCCAGAGAGCAGTTCTTCTTCTGGAAGCTGCCGGTGCGTGGTGCTGGCCGGGTGAATCACCAGGCTTTTGGCGTCACCGACGTTCGCCAGATGACTCCAGAGTGTGAGTCCTTCGATGAACGCGGCGCCCGCCTCGCGGCCACCCTTGAGATCGAAGGTAAAGACCGCTCCGGGGCCCTTCGGGGCATACTTCTTCGCCAGTGAGTGATACGGGTCGCTCTCCAGACCTGGATAGCTGACCTTCTCGACCTGAGCGTGCGATTCGAGGTACTTCGCCACCCCGATCGCATTCTGAACGTGCCGGTCCATTCTCAATGACAGTGTTTCCAGCCCGAGCATGAACAGGAACCCGTTGAACGGGCTGAGCGCAGCGCCCATGTCCCGCAACGTTTCAGCGCGCAGCTTTAGCAGGAAGGCCAGCGGACCGAACGTCTCGTTGAAGACGAGCCCGTGATACGCCTCTGTCGGCTCACAGATGTCCGGGAATTTGCCATTGTTCCAGTCGAATTGACCGCTATCGACAACAACGCCGCCGATGCTGGTGCCATGCCCACCGATGAACTTCGTGGCCGAATGCACCACGATCGTCGCACCATGCTCGATCGGCCGGCACAGGTACGGGGTGGCAAACGTGCTGTCGACGACCAGGGGTACTCCGGCATCATTCGCAATCGGAACGATTCGGTCAAAGTCGAGGATCGTCCCGTTCGGGTTCCCGATCGTCTCACCGTAGAAGAGTTTCGTGTTCTCCCGGACCGCGTTGCGCCAGTTCTCCGGGTCATCGGGGTCCACCAGCGTCAACTCGACTGACATCCGGCGAAACAGATTGCGCATCTGCGCCGTCGTGCCGCCGTAGAGCGCGTTTGATGAGACGACGTGGTCGCCCGGATTTAGCAGTGTCATGAACACCGACATCTGGGCTGCCTGGCCGCTGGAGAACGAGACAGCGCCAATACCACCCTCCAGACTGGCGATTCGCTCTTCGAACGCATTGAGTGTCGGATTCATGATCCGGGTGTAGATGTTGCCGAACTGCTCCAGATTGAACAGCGAGGCGGCGTGGTCGGTATCCTGGAACACGTAGCTGGTGGTCTGGTAAATCGGCAACGCCCGTGAACCCGTGTCCGAATCCGGCGCCTGGCCGGCATGGACCGAGCGGGTATTGAACCCCAGCTCCCGTTGTGCCTGCTCGCTGTCTCCCATAAGTCGCCTCTTCCTGTCGAATCACGTGTGGACTTCGGAGCCGTCAAAGCCGCAATGTGCCTGCCGTATTCACATTAGAACGGCGCTTCGACCCCGACTTCCTTTCCGATCGTACGAATCTGTTCAACAACAACCGGGTGCACCGGTATTCCATTGGCTCGTCGTTCGGCCTCTGCTTCATACTCCGGTTCACCGGGAATCATGACGCGATCAACGCCGTCGATCGTCTCCAGCGACTTGATCTCCTGAATCATCTGATCGATACCCGACTTGAACTCTTCTTCACTGGTGAAGGCATCGATCCGCCAGGCCATAAAGGCGTGCCCGGTCCGGGTCGGGCCTGGAACCTCGTCGCGGCTTCCCTTGACATGGGCGCCCCATGGCCCGCTTGCCAGCTGTCCACAAAGCGTTTCAATGAATAGACCGAGGCCGAAACCTTTCTGACCGCTTGTTTCCCGGGTGCCACCTAGTGGAGTCAGCGCCACAGCCTGGTGAGGATCGGTGGTAACGTTGCCGTCCTTGTCGACCGCCCAGCCAGCTGGAATCGGCTTGTTCGATCGCTGTGCAATCTCGATCTTGCCCCAGGCGACCGTGCTGGTGGCTGCGTCGACCAGAATCGGCTTTTCTTTACCAGCCGGAATCGCCACTGCGATCGGAGCCGTGCTCAAATAAGGATGCTTCGCGCCAGTTGGAACCACCAGCGGTGTCGCATTGGTCATCGCCATGCCACACAGGCCATGCTCCAGCGCCATCGCTGCGTAGTAGCCGGCAATGCCGAAGTGGTTACTGTTGCGCACGGTTGTCATGCACAGGCCAATTTCCTTCGCTTTCGCGATACAGCGGTTCATCGCTTCGATCGATGCCGGGTGGCCCATGCCGTTGTCCGCATCGAGCGCCAGCGTCGCCGGCGTTTCGGTAATTACGGTCATCTTCGGATCGGTATTTACCAGCCCGTCGCGCAAGCGGTCCGTGTACATCTTCAGCCGTGGCACGCCGTGGGAATCGATACCCTGGACGTCCGACGACACCAGGACCTCAGCGACCAGATCAGCCTCTTCGCGTTTGACTCCGAAGCCGACCAGGACATCGGAGGTAAATGTCTGCAACGCGTCGGCGGGAATACGTTTCGTCTCAACTGCCATGGATTCCGACCCTCATTTCACTAGTTCAGCCCGTACCCCGTTGTCACGGCCTTGCAAGGACATGATACCCGAGAATTGCTCACTGTTCCGACCAGACCATAGCGCATACTGACGAATATCCGGGAAGATGCCATACTGTAGCCAACTGCGGGATTCGGGCGTCGGAACGCGACACTTCCCGATTCCGCTACAATCCGCGCCGCTTTCACCTGAATGAACCGCTGGAGGCTATCAATGATCAAGTCTGTACTGGTGCCGCTCGATGGCTCAGATCTCGCCGAGGAAGCTCTGGGATATGCGATCCCGATCGCTGACCGGCATGACGCCGCCGTCCACCTGGTTTTCGTCATCGATCGGGACGCACAGGCCTCGGAAGACGACGAAGCACGCACGTATCTCTCAGAAGTTGCCGAGAAGATCGATCGCGAGGTTCAAGCTCACGTACGACTGGGCACGCCGGCAGACGAGATCATTGACGCCGGGGCAGATCTGCCTGATCCACTTATCGTAATGACCACGCACGGACGTACCGGGGTCGGCCGGTGGATCTATGGCAGCGTTGCGGACAAGGTCATACACGCCTCGGAAGCGCCGGTTCTCCTGCTTCGATCCGGATTCGAGAAGCTCGATGGAGGGAACATCAAGACGATTCTCACCCCGGTCGACGGCTCGGCATACTCCGAAGCAGCACTGGGATTCGCCAAATCGATGGCGAAGATCTTCGAATCCGAGCTGCACGTGGCGAGGGTTGCCGATACGGCCAGTCTCTACAGCTCGCTCGGCTATGAGACCTATGCGCCAGGCGCTGGACAGCCGATGAGCGACATTGCCGAGCAGATGGTCAACGATGCACACAAATACGTCTCTGGCGTGACAGGCGAGCTCAAAAAGGAAGGCTACAAGGTGCAGGGCGTCGTCCTGGAGGGCTTCCCCGGCGAGGAGCTTGTTGGTTACGAGAAGAGAGTCAAGCCGCAACTGGTGGTGATGGCGACACGTGGGCGCTCCGGGTTCGACCGGTTTATCTTCGGCAGCGTCGCCGAACGCATGCTGAAATCCGGACAAACACCGGTTCTGATGGTCAAGCCGTCGGGCGCGCTCGAAGAGGAATAACCGGTTCTCCGGGCGGGCACGAGGCCCGCCCCTACCGGGTATACCGGTGCGGGTCCACCGAGCGGGCACTGGACCCGCCCCTACCAGTACGCCATCGCGTCCAGGAACAGGTTCCGCAAATCATCTTCGGAGGCCGGTCTCGGAGACAGCTTCGTCACCCGCTCCTGCGGCAGGGTGCCTTTCACCAGAGCATCGACGTCACTCTCGCTAAATCCGACCGCCTTCAGGCCGTTCGGCATCTGGACCCGTTTCATAATGTCGATGATCGCCCCGGCAAGCCCTTCGCCGATCTCCTGCGCATCATCGGTATCCAGCGGGTAGCCCAGGAGCCCCGACGCCCACTTGTGCCGCTCCGGGTTTGCCGGCGCGGTGAACCGGAACACCGCCGGCGCATTCAGGATTACCGACATGCCATGAGGAATGATCGGCTTATCGGGGGGATACCCTTCCGGCACGTAGTCTCGCACCATGCCGGATACCGGATAAGACATCCCGTGCGGCAGATGAACGCCGGCATTCCCGAATCCAATACCTGCATAGGCCGCTGCCAGCATCATCTCGCTTCGAGCCTCGTCGTTCTCCGGATTGAATACGGCTTCGTCGATGTTTCGAGCCATCATCTCGATCGCTCGCGCGGCCCAGATGTCACTGATCGGATTAGAGCCCTGGTACGCCGGGCGGTAGGCAGGCGAAGATGGCGCCTCTCGATTGTCATACGGTGCCGCCGTCAGGGACTCCACCGCATGGCTGAGCACATCCAGCGCCGAACACGCCGCTACCATCTGCGGCATGCTGCGGGTGTTGTCAGGATCAATGATCCCCAGACTTGGCCGCAGTGCCCGGTGAGCGATCCCTGTTTTGGCGTGCATCTCGACAAAATCGAAGATCGCCACGCCGGTCGTCTCGCTGCCAGTCCCCGCCGTGGTGGGAATCGCGATCAATGGTTTCAACGCGCCCAGAACTGGTGTTCCTTCACCGATCGGCGGATTGACGTACGTCAGGAACTCTGCCGGATAGGTCGAATACAGGTTGGCCGCTTTGGCGGTGTCGATGCTCGAACCACCGCCGATCGCCACAAACCCTTCGAACCGGCCCTCGACGGCAAACTCGATCGCCTTACGAAATGATTGATCAGTTGGTTCGACCCGGGATTTATCGTAGAGGACAGCTTCGATGCCTGCTTCTTTGAGCGCGCCCATCGCCGTCTCGACGGACGGACTGGAGGACAACCGTGGATCGGTGACGACCATAACCCGCCGTGCGCCGAGACGCAGCATGTCCTGGCCGACCTCACGCGTGACGCCAGCCCCGAACTTGATCGCCGATGTGTCCATCGTAAACGCAGTCTCTCTGGCCATTCTGTTGACTCCCTGTCTGGATTCACGGATGCGCCCACGCAACTCTGGTATCTATCCAACCTATCCGAGGAAGACCGGACTGTCCAGCGTACGAGCAGATGGAATCGAGACTTACGGGATCATCACATCCTGAACCGGGCGCCGCGGAACAGGATCGTTTCCACTGCTATAGCCCATCCGCAATATCGTCTGGGGAGGGCCATTGCGCCCGGTCAGGGCACGGAGCTCTTCCCGATAATGCGGTATTTGACAGGGCTGGTTAAGAAACGACGCTGAGACGCCCTCGCTCTCAGACCGGAGGAGCATGTGCTGGAGCGCTTCGCCGGCGTGCAACCAGCTCAAAGGAGAGTCGTCGTCCGTTCCAAGTATGAGCAGGGCCGGCGATGTCGCGATCAGCTCCCGGTCGCGTTCCAGCCAGCGTTTCCCTGCCAGGCTATCTATCTTGTCAGACGCGTTGCTGCCAGCGGCCACGGTCGCTCGTTCGCCGGTGCAAATCCAGGCGTTGCGCTCCGCCTGGTAGGGAGCGTTGTCGAGTAGCTGCTGCTGGGCCGATTCGACAAGACCGGACACCCGGCTACGATCGCGCTCGGACTCTGCGAGATGCAACCAGCAGCCATACTCTGAGACGAGCCAGATCAGCCGTCGCTGTAGCTCCCGTGGGACTGGACGCGTTTGAAACGATTTGCGCACAGAACGCCGCCTGGTAATGCTCCGAAAGGTCGTCTCATCCTGATAGCCAGGCCTCCGGGACCGCCCGATACGCACACGGGCGAGGAGATCCGGTGTATTTCTATCCGGCATGTATTGCACCCAGCCCTCATACCCAAACCAGCGCACCGCGACCAGGAGGTTGGCCAATGCCGCTCCGCAGCTAATCGTCAACTCGCGTCCCAGCGGATCAGTCTCTGGCAACATTCTCGTTCGGTCGGCATAGAGTTCGATTGCGTCGTCCAACAGACGAAACAGCCAGGGTTGAGTGTTGTGAATGGACGGAGCAAGGACCGCATAGTTGACACAGAAACTGAGTTGATCCCGCTGGGAAGCGGCATGTGGAAATTTGCTCTCGTCGGTCAGCCACGGGTTAGTACTGAAGAGTGTTGCTGTCATTGGATGGTCCCGAGTCCAGGGAAATATGTCCGGATCAGTGTGACTCCCGCGGAGTCATGAGATCAAGAATAGTCGGAATGCGGTGTCAGTCTGGTTAACCGTCACTGAGGGGCATGACGATGCCGTTACAATCCAGGCGCTCTAATCGTGGCGGTCAGCGCCAGAGCGTGCGCATCTGAGTGGTGACCTCGAACGGATCCTCCCCTGCCTGAACCTGCAGAATTGCCTGCGCCTCCGCACTCCGGTAGAAGTACGCTTCTCCCGCGCTGACATGCCGATGCCAGGCGCGCTCGAACGCCGCCACTCGATCCCGATTTCTCGCCAGCGGCTCGGGTACCGCGTGAAACACCATCGTTGACCCGGTGCGGCCCTCCGCCAGGTATCGGAAACCCAGGCGTGCCGATTGCAAAACTGATCGGGGCGTGCCGGCAACATAGCGCGGGATAATGTATCTCGGCGCAGCCAGCGGAGCAAGTAGCTCATCCAGCGCACCAACGAAAATCTGGCTCTCCTCATCGGTCAACCCGGACAGATAGCAGCGATAGTAGCCATCCTCCTGAACGACCACATGCAGATCATCCGCCCGAACTGAACCGGGCAATTCGCCGACATCGCGAAGTGACTCCATCACTGCCAGCCCAAAATCCTCCAGGTTGCCGGATGGCCCAATCGAACGCACAGTCTGATGAAAGGAATCCGCAGTCCAGTAGACTGCACCACCGGCCACGACGAGCGGTGCGAACCAGGCAACAGGGTCGAGGCCAGTCGCCATGACCCCCGCAACTGTGGCTCCAGTCGCCAGTGCGCCCACTCCGCCGCGGGTCAGTATGCTGGAACGACCAGACTGGCCAGTTTGATCCCGAAACAGGCGCTGATTCGGGACACCAAATGAGCCCCCGGCACGCACTCGCAGTGTTGCGACCTCCTGATTGTCATACGGCTCACCTATCCGCCACAGCTCACGGGCACGGGCACGCTCGGCCGCCCGTCGCAGCAAGTGAGCATTGATTCCAGCCACATCGGCTTCAGCCGGCGGGCCAAACGGAGACAGCGAATGATGAACATGGGAGACACCAGACTCGATCTCTCCTTCCAGGTTCGGAGCGAAGTACGACCGGTGCTTGCGCACAAAGCGGTCGTAATCGGCCATTCCGCGGGGATGCTCGAGATCGAGACAGACGACATCCCAGTTGTTGGCAACCTTCTCCGGCAACTCCGGATCGAGCCGGAGGGATCGGCCGCGCATCTGATGTACTGTCGTCGCCGTGGCCGCCGTCGTCAGGTCAACGAGCACGTTGACCCGGCGGGCATCCCAGCCCTCACCGAGCAATCCCCTGGTCCCGATCAGGCACTGACAGCCGCCTTCTTCGTAAAAGCGAGTGATCAATGGCACATAGAGACGAGTGTTCCAGCCAGCCCCGGGAGCCGTGATCGTCACCCCCGAGTCATCCTGGTCATGCTTCAGCGGCGTAAATTCAATCGCGCTTGCAAGCTCCGGGGCACGCTTGCTTAGCCAATTTTTCAGGCGATTTGCCGTCTCGACAGAACAGGCGACGGTCCGCCCGGTGAGCAGCAACGGGTTCAGCCGATAGACGTCGGGATCAGCCAGCAGCGTTTCGAGCAGAAGAATAGCGCTCCCTGCCTGCGAATCGAGCACGCCCCGAAGCTGCGCAACGAGGTCACTACTGGTCCGCTCGTAGTCGCAGAGGATCAACGCCCGGAGTTGTTCACCCAGTTCCACCGATTCGACACCGAGAATCGCCGCTGCCGCCAGTCCTTTGCTCGCTGAGTGGGCCAGGACCCGGTCGATCGGTGACACGTGGCGCCTGATTCCCCGACTGGTGAGCACATACCCGAGCGACGGCAAAGCCGACCGTATCTCTTCCCATGCCTGGTGATCCCCGGGATGCTGGCTCAGGCGCAAACATCGAACGGCGAAGTCTTCTATCAGCAGCACCCAGTCGTCAGCCGACATTGGCTGCCGGTGAGGTTCCCGCAATCGCACACCATCCGGTGGAGCCACTTCAAACCGGTAGCAAAGCCGAAGGACCGCGCGAGCGAGATCCGGACTGTCCCGTTCAAACCTGACCCAGCTGATTCCGGCGCCCTCGGGGCTGAACCGATCATGGGCACGCTGCCGGACCCACTCCAGAAACGATCGACTGGCAAACTGGTGATCCAGGATCCGGGTGATCAGTTCTTCGAATCGGAGGTGCTGCTCGGCAATGTAGTCCGCCTCTTGCGGCAGCGGACGAGTCAGATAACCAAGCTCCTGATACGGAGCGAGGTCGCCTTCCCGGACGACTGCCGGGGTTGGAACTTCGAAGTCAGCGTAGCCAAAAAGATCACGATAGAGCTCCGCCTCGCGTTCGCTAAGCTCTCCGGGAGGTGTCGCGGTGAGCCCCACAACCAGTGTCTCATCGCCGAGCCGATCGACCAGCGCTCGTATGAGATAGCCCCACATCTCCAGCAGATGGTGACACTCATCGAGCACGATCGTGCAGCCACGAAGGGCCGAGATTCGGTCGACCAGTTGCTTTCCGTTCGGATGCAGCAGATCAAGCAATCGATCCGGGTCATCACCTCGGGCGATCATCCGTCTTGCCCGCCGCCGGTAGCGGCTCAAATCCCGACGGAACTGTTTACTATCTGTCTCCTGCCGTCGTTCGATCTCCCGGCGGGCATCCGCCGGAGAAAGCCCACGTTCTCGCTGCAGCGACTGCTGCCAGAGCTCGATGACGGCTTCGTCAAGATCGTCGTGTTCGGGATTCAAGTTACATAGGGACTGGTAGGTCAGGAACGAAAGCGGTGCGACAATTGACGGGTCAGTGGTCGCCGGGACAGTATGAGGTTGAAAGTTCTGCCATTCGTCGGACCATTGCTGCTGGACCGCTGTGTTCGGAGAGAAGACAATCGCGGGATTGCCCGCCCGACGGACAATCTCCAGGCCAAGCGCCGTCTTCCCGGAACCGGGAGGCATGACAAGGTAGCAACGGTGCTGATGTTCCGGCGCGCGATGCTCATAGGCGTCGAGCGCCAGTGACTGATACTTCCGGAACGGCCAGCGGAACGACGTCTGGTGCAACGCTTCTGACAGGGCACCAGGTTCCGTGAGACCGCTCATCTGGTTGTCCAGTCACTTCCCGATCAGGCTGCCGCTTGCTGCGCACGCTTCTCTCGTGGGTGGACCGGTTTTCGCGCAAAGAAGAAGCAGAGAGAGCCGGCGAACGTAATCGCCCCCAGGATCGTAAATGCCAGGCGATAGTCTCCAATTGAGTCGGCCATCACCCCGGCGATAACCGGGCCACTCATCATTCCGAACATCACGATCATCGATGAAAAGCCCATAATCGTGGCGATCGACTTCCGCCCGAAATAGTCAGCGCGCAGCGGCATCATCAGAACACCACGAATACCGTGGGCCAGTCCTTGGAGAATCGAGAACGCCGCCACCATCCAGAATGTATCAGCC
Organism: Thermomicrobiaceae bacterium; assembly: GCA_040904465.1. GTDB lineage: Bacteria > Chloroflexota > Chloroflexia > Thermomicrobiales > Thermomicrobiaceae > SLMJ01. The sequence goes on from JBBDTL010000244.1 coordinate 11,425, forward strand.
CAACCCAGAATAATCAGCGCGGTACCCGAGCCGAGCATGCAGACCGTAGCAAGCAACCGCTTGTTGAGCCGGTCCCCAAGAAAGCCTCCGATGAGGTTCCCGATGATAGAAACCGAAGTCAGCAGGGAAATCATGAATGCCGCTCGTGTCAGTGAGTATCCAAGGCCCTCGTTCATATGAACCACCGCGTGAACCATCACAACACCGACGACCAGCACTCCCATACTGTGCCCCAGCGAGAGCAACCAGAATGCCGGTGTGCGCACCGCCTGTCGAACCGTGAAGTCTTTGCTGTCGTCATAGATGAGTGGTGCCGGCGGGCTGTCGTCGTCGGCATTCTCGTCACGTTTGACTTCTTCGCCATCTGGCAAGAGGCCGTATTGTTCAGGGGTATGCCGGAAAAATTGTGCGGCTGGCACTCCGATCAGGATAATCAGCACGCCGGAGCCGAACGCAGTCGCTCGCCAGCCATAGGTATTCAGTGAGTAAGCAACTGCCGGGACCATCAGCCCGCCAATGCCCATTCCCACGTGGACAATTCCCATCGCCGTTGAGCGAAGCCGTGCGAACCAGTTAACGATCGTCGCCGTGATCGACGGAAATCCCGCCAGACTGGCGCCGACGGCCATAACGAAGAAGATGCCGTAGAACATCCAGAGCGAGGTGATCTGGCTGAACAGCATAAACCCGACTCCGAAGAGGATCATTCCGGCCGTCATGACCGGTCTGGGACCCCAGCGATCAAGCATCCAGCCCTGAATCGGACCGAGCAGGCCGCTCTCGACACGCTGGATGGCAAAGCCCAGAGAGAATGCCGTCCGGGACCAGCCAAACTCGGCCTGCATCACCACAACGTAGGCGCCATACGCCTGCATCAGCAATCCGGTTGTAATTGCCTGAATAGCGATCCCGGCGGCGACAATCCACCACCCGTAGTACGTGCCTCGGGTACGTTCTCGCACCCATTCGGCGCCAATCAACGTGGTTTCCTCTTTCTGTGTCCCTGAAAGGGCGACGCGGGGTGCGCCAGCCTTTCTCCCGGAGCCCTGGTCAGGGCCGGGTGGCTCTCGGACATTCCAGCTATTGTTCTACCACGCTCTGGAAGCGCGTCAACTGGCAATGCCTGCTTCGTTTCGCGACGCACTACTCTGATGGCGCGTCATACCACTCAGGCGGGCCGACGTTTGTAATGCTGATGTGTGTCATCGACTGCCCGGATGCCGCCCCGTGCCAGTGCTTTTCCCCCGGTGACGTATAGATGACGTCTCCCGGGTAGATCATCGTCTCGTCAGTTTCGTTCCCTACCCGACCTTCACCTTCCAGCACGAACAGGATCTGCTCGCCGGGGTGCATATGCCAGTGTGTCCTGGCGCCGTTCTCGAACTTCACGACCGAGAGACTCATTCCGCCTTCGCGCTGGGAATCCATTATCCGCTGCAGCCAGACTTCACCGGTAAATGTGTCCCCTTGCGACGCGCGAGTCTCGCCCTTGCGAACGATATTCAAGGCAGCAACTCCTTAACAGTCGATCTCATCTTAATGTTCGTTGACTAGCTGATTCATCCTAAATGAGTCGTTTCTCTATGTCTATGCCTCACTGATGTGACCGGGTATCGGAGAACCGGTTAAGGCTCAGAACTGCGCCAGCGCCGCACCCCCGGCGGCAGTCAGTACAACGACGAGCCAGGGTGGCAACTTCCAGAACACCAGCATCGCGAACGCCACCAGCGCCAACGCGAAATCGAGCGGGCGCGTGATTGCGCTGGTGAACACGGGATCGTATAGAGCGGCGAGAAGAAGCCCTACGACACCGGCGTTGATACCCCGCAACGCAGATTGAAATCCAAGCCGGCTACGCAGCAAGTCCCAGAATGGCAACGCGCCGAACACCAGCAGGAATGACGGGATGAAGATCGACACAAGCGCGATACCGCCGCCAATCCAGCCCGCCGGGGACTGACTGGAAACGGCGCCAAGGTAGGACGAGAATGTGAACAGCGGGCCGGGAACCGCCTGAGCTGCCCCATAGCCAGCAACGAAATCCTCGGCACTCACCCAGCCGGGAGGAACTACCTCCGACTGAATCAGCGGCAGGACCACATGCCCGCCACCGAACACGAGCGAGCCAGTGCGGTAAAAGCTATCGACCAGATCGAGCGTATAGCCACCGGCAAACGCCGAAGCGAGCGGCAAGCCTCCCAGCAACAGGAAGAACAGTGCGAAGCAGGCAATCGCCAGACCCCGGCTGATGGGCACGTTCAACGGGATAATGTCGCCCAGCTCACCGCGGGGAAGGAACAGCCAGCCAATGATGCCGCCGAGGACGATCACGCCTACCTGCATACCCACGACCGGCCAGGCGAGAACCACGATCGCCGCCCCGATTGCGATAGTCGCCCGTTCCCGGTCCGGGCAGAGGTTGTTCGCCATGCCCCAGAGCGCCTGCGCAACTACCGCAACCGCCACGATCTTCAGCCCGTCGAGCCACCCGGAATTCGCGATATCCCCCCATTGCGACACCCCGTAGGCGAACAGGATCAGCACAATTGCCGACGGAAGCGTAAACCCCAGCCAGGCGCTCAATGCGCCACGAATACCGGCGCGTGTTAACCCGATCGCTATGCCGACCTGGCTACTGGCCGGGCCGGGAAGAAACTGACAGAGCGCTACGATGTCGGCGTAGGTCTGCTCGTCGATCCATTTCCGCCGCTCAACAAACTCTTCTCTGAAGTAGCCAAGATGCGCGACCGGGCCACCAAACGAGGTGAATCCCAGCCGGGCGAAGATCGAGAGGACCTGGAGAGCAGATCCCCGTGCATTTAACTCCCCGGAATCAGCGTGCTCTTCCCGCTCATCACTCATCCTGCAAACGTCCTCCGGCTGATGTCGCCCGGGAACCGGGCATGCGACTGCGCCTCGATTGGAATCTCATGTTTGCCGAATCACGGCCCATCGTCAAGTTTGATAACTCGAACCTTTCTCTGGTGACGGCGAACGGCCACTCAGGATGGATGGATGCGGTAGGATTCTCCCTCGAATATGGGTCTGATGTGAACGGATTGGAAACGTGGAACGAGTGCCATCGCTGGAATCACCAGAGCGGATTCTCATCGTCGGGGCGCACCCGGACGATCCCGATGCATTTTGCGGCGGATCTGTCGCCGCCTGGACCGATGCCGGGGCCGAAGTCTGGTATGTTGTCGTTACCTCCGGCGACAAGGGAGTACCTGATGCCGAGACAGACGTTGCAACGTTCACCGAGACACGGGAACAAGAGCAATTGACCTCCGCGGAGTATCTGGGGGCGCAGGGCGTGACATTTCTCAGGTACATTGATGGAGAAGTGTTTGATTCGCTCGAACTACGCGAACGCATTACCCTGGAGATCCGCCGCTTCAAACCCGATCTGATCATCAGCCATGACCCGCTTACCAGGCAGTATCGCCAGCATCCGGATCACCGGGCGGTGGGCTTCGCGGCCATCCACTCGGCGTTCCCGAGCAGCCACCTGACCACGTTTTTCCCGCAACACATCGAAGATGGATTTGAAACACACGTCACGCCGACGATGTTGCTCTTTGGATCGGAACGCCCGGATGTCTTCATCGATATCGGCCCAACGCTGGAACGCAAGCTG
>JBBDTL010000245.1:0-14852 GCA_040904465.1 Thermomicrobiaceae bacterium
TACGAAGCGGCTGGCGGCGGCGTTGACTTTAGTAGTGACGCCGGGGGAACCTGGACAACGGCTGATGATGGCATGGACCGTCACTACGTCTGGGCGCTGGCGGTCGATCCAGAGGATCCCGATCGCTGGTTCGTTTCCGCCTCACACAGCGCCCGATACGCCCACCGAGATGATGAGTCCAGTGAGGCGATTATCTACCGGAAGATCGGCGACCAGCCCTGGCAGGCATTGACCGAAGGACTCGATCCTCCAATGCAGGAAATGCCATATGCGTTGCTCATTCCGCAGGACGACCCGGAGGCGGTCTACGCCGGAACCAGACAGGGGAGCCTGTATATCAGTTGCGACCGGGGAGATACCTGGCATAAAACGAACGTCGAACTGTATGGCATTCTGCAGCTCGCCTACGCCGGGTGACGCCGCAAGAATGCGCGCTTCTGTAGGACGGGTTCACAGCGGGAACTTCGGCCCGGCCAGACATTAACGCGACTCGCTGACGAAATCGCCGATGATGGGCTACACACATTCGGCAGGCTCGGTGCAGGCTCAGTGCAGGCTCAGGTAGCCGTCTACCAGCAAAGCGTTCTGCGACAGACTCGGGACGCAGACCCTACCACGTTCGTCGTCTGTGAAACCGTTGCAGGGTCCAGATCGTCGGGAAGACCGGTTCGCAATTAACGACGAAAACGGACGCCCTGGTGGGCGCCCGCTCTGGATCATTCGTAGTTGGGGGAAGTTTCGTTCAGCTACTGGATCTCTGTCTGCAAGTACTCGACGAGTGCCCAGCGCTCTTCTTCGGTAATCAGAGGCTGGAAACCAGGCATGTACTCGCCCAGGCCGTTCGTCACGACATGGAACATCTCGCCCTCGTTCAGATCAGACTCCTGCAGGTTGGCGGGGACCGTGGCTCCGTAACCCTCAAAGAATCCGGCTGCGTAGCCGTCGCCAGCCCCCTCCGCACCGTGGCATTGAACGCAGTTCAGCTCGTAGACCTCCTGGCCAAGCTCGGGGTTGCTGTCGAACGGATTCTCCAGCTCGGCAGCCTCCTCGAAGGAGTAATCAACCTCCCCACCCGTGATCGGCACAGCGCCGTCCGGTGGGTCCCCGCCGTCCGGCTCCCCGGCTCCGAAGGACTGCTGATAATGCATCTCGGAGAAGAAGTCGATCGGATAGGTATTGGTCGACGGGATGACATCACCACAGCCAGCGAGGACCAGCGCGAGTGTCATCGTCGCGCCCAGCAACCAGGCACGCTGCAACCCGCGTCGGCCTCGGGCCGTGATCCCGGTCCGAATGCCGAAAAGGCTCATGCCTGTGCTCCCCTCGCCTCGTTCTCGGAGATGATCTCGCCCTGATCGTTCTCAGTCACGATGTTCTCGTGCTCAACGCTGCGCAGTGCCTTCTCGGCCGCGTCCAGTCGATCTTCTGGAACCCGGGCGAGGATGCCGATTGACCCATAGGTAATACGTGGGTCATACACGCCGAGATTCAGCCGCGGCAGACGCGACTCGAAGAGCACGCCGATCACGGTGAAAATTAGCGCGCCAAGCATCGTGCCCTCATACATGATGACAATCATCGGCGGAATCGAGAGCAGCGGCATGCCGTACGTTACCAGCGGATATGCGAGCTGCGTCCCCGCGGTAATCAGCAAGCCGACGGAGAAACCGGAGGCCGCACCGATAAGCGGAAACATGAACAGCCGGTGCCTTCCCGGCTCTTCGCCAAACGCACCTTCTGGATAGGGTGCGTTGGTGAGGACGTCGAAGTCCTCGCGTGTGAATCCGGCGTCTGCGAAAGCATCCGTCGCGGCGACTGCCGAATCCAGATCCTTGTAGACACCGAGTACTTCCCGGAATGCCATCGTCTACTTCCCCCTACTCTTCGCGGATCGTCGCATGGACGGTGCGCTTACCAACCTGGATATCCTGGGCGAAGTTCACGCCCTCTTTCTCCTCCCAGACCGCGACCGGCGGGAAGATCTTGGAGAACATCAGCAACAGGAATGTCACTAGCGCGAACGAGCCAAAGACCAACGTCAACTCGACGATGCTCGGCCGATACCAGCTCCACATGAACGTGAACTCAAACTTGCGTTCCAGACCAGGCAGAATGAGCCAGTAGCGCTCTGCCCACATACCCACGTTGACCATGAGCGACGTCCAGAACATGACCTTGATATTGCGCCGGTACTTGCGGAACATCCACACTGGCACCGGAATGATGTACGCGAACACGAAAACGAACGCGAGCAACATGGCATACGGCCACTCGAAAATACGCATGTACATGACTTCGAGCTCTCTCGGATCCCTGGTAAACATCGCGAAGATGATGTCCAGCAGGAAGAACCAGATCCAGCCCGTTGCGACGACGACGAGCAACCTGCCAATCGCGTCGAAATGCTCCTCACGTAAGTAATTATGGAACCCGAATAACCACCTCATTAAGGCCATGAGCGTAATCACAGCCGAGACCCCTGAGTGGACCGCTCCGATCACGAAGTATGGAGCAAAAATGGACGCGTGCCAGACCGGAATCAGTGAGACCGCAAAGTCCCAGGAAACGATACTGTGAACCGAAACGAACACCGGCAGAATCAGCGCCGAAAGCAGGATACCGGCGACGAGCTGCAGTTTCCACTGTCGCTCATTTCCGCGCCAACCTAGCGCCAGAATTGTATAGAGCGTCTTGCGCCACCCGGTCGAGCGGTCCCGCAGGAGCGCCATATCCGGGATCAGCGTAGTGTAGAGGAAGAGCGTGCTCCCCGTCAGATAGGTAAACACTGCTGCCGGGTCCCACACCAGCGGACCACGAGGGTCCGGCCATACGCCACGTTCAAAGTCATACGGGAACACCCAGTAGACAGTTCGCCACGGGCGGCCAGTGTGCAGGAACGGGAAGAGCATGGCGGTCATAAGACTGAAAATCGTCATGACCTCTGCCGCACGCGTAACCGGACGTCTCCACTCCGCCTGAGTGAGACGGAGAATGGCGGAAATCATCACGCCTGCGTGACTGATACCGATCCAGAACACGAAGTTCGTGATCATGAAACCCCAGAAAATCGGGGTATTGAGCCCGGTTGTCCCCAGGCCCCAGTAGAACATCCAGCCAACGGCGAATGCGAACGCCGAGAGCACTCCGCCCAGGATGATCACCGCGATCCAGAAGACCATGGGCGTCTGCGTAAGCGGCCGGAGCAATTCTTTTGTAATTGCTTCTCCCCGTAGGGAATGTCGTTCCTGCATCTGTTCCTCCGCGCGGCGGCGCTTGGCCTATTCCGGCTTCCCGATGACGATCACTTCAGCTTTCTTGTACTGGCGCTGGGCCCGCAGCCAGATGCCACCGGTCACTTCCCAGATGGACGGCACTGCGATAAAGCGCATCGCCACCAGTACGACTCCGACTGCCGCGCCGATAAACCCAACGGTCAGCAGTACATCAAACACCCCTGGAAAGTGAGTATCCGGCACTTCCAGAAAGTAGTGGGCGTAGATGTCATCGACCGTCGTACCCATAGACGCCAGCCGAATCCGGTCTGCCAGATTCCCGACGAGAACGAGCGAACCAACAATCGTCGGCCCCATGTAGCTGCGGCGGATGAAATTCCACATCAGCCCGAACAGCGGTGTCAGGAAGCAGAAACCGATAACCATGACGAATAACCAGAGATAGGTTTCAAAGAACATGAACTTCAGGAAGTTCACTTCGTACGGCATTCGGCCGTACCAGGTGATGATGAACTCTGACCACCAGAAGTAGAACCAGAGCAAACCAAACGCCAGCAGCATCTTGGAGAGTCCCCAGAACTGATCCAGCTCCAGATACTTCTCCGCGCCGCCGAACTTCCGAAGCACCGCCGAGGTTACGAGCGTCAATGCAATGGCCGCCTGAAACGATGTCACGACCCAGTAGACCGGGAAGATCGAGCTGTGATAGCCGGGAACCATCCCGATGATGAAATCGCTGGCGATGATTGTCATCATGCCGATGAACAGCATGATATAGAAGACGCCGACGAGACTCAGCGCACGATCATGGACTGCCCACTGCTTCAGTGTGCCCCGCCACGGCCCAGCCATCCGGGCAAAGAACCCGTTCGGGTTCGAATCGACCTGGTCACGAAGGATTGCAAAGTCAGGCCGCGCGCTAATATAGAGGAACGCATAGCCACACACAACCAGCGCGATCATCATAATGCTCGACCAGAGCCACGGGGAGGCCGGCCATCCCATCCAGATCGAGTTCCGGTCTGCCGAACTCGGATGCGCACCCTGCAGAACGAAGAACAGGATCGCCGGGACAATCAGTGCCGCCGCCCAGATCTCGGCGACCCGGTTAACCGGCCGTCGCCAGTGGCCGCGCGCCAGGCGCAAGGCAACGGAGAGACATGGCGCCGCCGCGACGGTAGACATCAGAAAGAAAAACACCGCGGTGACATAGGTCCAGACTGAGCGATCGGAGTACCCCTGCAGGAGCGGGCCGGCGATCAGCGAGATCACCCCCACAACCGCGAGGACCGCGGCGATGATGATTCCGAGTCTGTAAAGGGAGCCTAACTCCCGTATTCGTCGTGTTCCGTCTGTGGCGATCTCACGCGGGGAGAGCGACCAGACTCTTGGAACTGAATGTCCATGTGAAGACATGTTCGACTGCTCCACCCTTCCCGTTTAGTGGCTCTCCGCCTGCTCCGAAGCATCCGGATCGATCTTCTTCAGATAGAGCACCGCCGGGTCGGTTCCCAGCGTGTCCAGAAGCTGGTATCCGCGATCGGTATCCGCCGCCATCTGAGCAACTCTGCTCTCTGAATTCGCCAGATTCCCGAACACGATCGCATCGGTCGGGCAGGCCTGCGCACAGGCCGTCGTAAATTCGCCATCTTCGACTTCGCGTCCATCGGCGCTGGCCGCCTGCTCCGTGCGAATAATCCGCTGAATGCAGAAGGTGCATTTCTCCATGACACCACGGCTACGGACAGTAACGTTCGGGTTAAGCTGATGATGCAGGCTGTCCGGCCAGCGTGGTTCCCAGTAGTTGAAGAAACGAACGTGCCAGGGGCAGTTCACCGCACAATACCGGGTGCCGATGCAGCGATTGTAAATCTGCATGTTGATGCCCTGAGTGGTCTGGTAGGTGGCATAGACAGGGCAGACAGACTCGCACGGTGCCTGAGCGCAGTGCATACACGGAATCGGGATATACCGCGCCTTGACGTTCGGATATTCACCTTCCCAGTAGCGCTCCACGCGAATCCATTCGATCGCCCGGCGCTGATGGAAAATATCCTCGGTATTAATCGGGATGTTGTTCTCGGCCTGACAGGCGACTACACATGCCTGGCAGCCCGTACATCGATCCAGATCGATGACCATCCCCCAACGTACTGACATTCAGACTCCTCTCGGACGGTTGCTGCTCGTGTGTGTCGCGCTAGGCTTCACGGGTTACCTTAACGATCGGATTCTCTTCAATCTGGAACGGAAGCTGGCGCTCGAAGCGCGGGAATCGTACCCGCTCGTTCAGCGGCTCGATGCGAACCCGGGTTGCCGCCCAGGCCAGTGCGCCGGTGCCGCTTTCGGTCTGCGCCGCGACGATCTCGATCGGGTTAGCGCCCCGGTCTTCGGCATAGCGGGTATATCCTGTATGTCCCTGACCAATGGGAATGGCCGCCACGTTCGGCGGCGCGGCTGGATTGACATAGACAGGGACCTCGATACTCCCGCTGGGCGACTCCACGCGGACGAGATCGCCGAGCGCCACACCCAGATCATCGGCAGTGTTCGGGTTGAGTTCGACCCAGGACGTCCAGACTGCTGTTGTGATTGGATCCGGAAGGCCCTGCAACCAGGGCAGGTTAGCAGTCTCGCCATATTCCCAGGAGTTCGTGACAAACGGCAACAGATAAAAATCGTATTCTGATTCGTCACCGGTAAACTGTGGTTCAGCCGGTGAAGGCATCTCCTCGGGAGCAGACGGCGCGTCGCCGGCGGTACTCTCTTCGTCCCACCAGCCACCCTGGGTCTGCATCTCCAGGAAGAACTCACGCTCTTCCGTGGCATCCGGCAATCCTCGCCCGACGCTGGCCAGCGACATACCCATCTCCTGGACTGCCGATTGCATACTGCTCCAGGTAAGTGAGCTTCCGGCTTCCTCGGCGATCGCCATCAGCACATCGCCGAACTGGCGTGTGCCGACAAACGGTTCCACAACCGGCTGCTGCACGCTCACCAGCTGGAATCCGGGGGCTGGATCAGGAACGTCAAGCCCCCACTGTTCCAGCGTCGTATGGTCCGGAAGGATCAGATCGGCCTGACTGGTCGTTTCATCCATAAAGCTGGAGAAACTCACAACTGTCGAGACCTGATCGAGCGCCTCGCTGATCCGGCTGGCTGAGGGCATCCCGAACGCGGGGTTTGCCCGGTGAACCATCAGCAGATCCACATCGCCGGCGATCATCGACTCGATATACCCATCCCAGTCGGAATACGACGAGCCGCCGATTCGGTTCGGCAGTACCTCGGTATCCGGAGACCCGGTATTGAGAAGAAGTCCACCCTCTGTATTGACGCTTTCGGTCAGGTAGTTCAGCGCGAAAACGGCTGCAAGGTTGAACAGTCCGTTGGTATGTGCCGCGGCCGAGCCCCCGGCGATCGCAATACTCGGGGTATTCTGGCCAAGCTCTCGAGCGATCTCCCTGATTTGATCTTCAGACAGCCCGGTTGCCTCGGCAACAGCCGACGGTGCGTAGTCGCCCAGCGTTACTCCGCTGTAGACCTCGCTGGCTCGCTCCTCGGAGACGACGCCTTCTTCGATCATGGCATTGGCAACAGCGAGTGCGATCATTCCTTCAGTCCCCGGCGAGTTCGGATACCAGTGGTCGGCACTCGCCGCACTGTCCGACAATCGCGGGCTTACATGCAGGTACGTACCACGTTCGCGGTCCGCCCCCTGCCGGAACTCGCCATACCCAACTGAGAATTGAACCGGTGAAATCCAGTTATGAAGGAAGTCAGCGCCGAAGCTGACGATTGATCCGGCATTCGCCAGGTCAAGCATCGGGAACCGCTCGGTTCCGAATACTGCCTGCATCGCCTGACGGAGGACAACGAACTCATCCGGCTCGTAGACAACATGCTCGGCGCCCGCTAACTCGGCGAACTCGCCGGCAACCCGGGCAATTGCGCCGCTGACTGGCTCAGTGACAAGCATCGGCGACGTGGCATTCGATACGAGCCCGGCAACTTCAGTAATCGCATCGCTCCAGGAAATTCGCTCAAACCCGCCGCCGTTGCGGCGCATCGGTCCTTCGATCCGGTCTGGATGGTAGACCTCCTGAACGATCGCCTGGGCTCGTGGCCCGGACTTCCCTGTGTTGAGCGGAAAGTCTGGATTGCCTTCGATCTTTTTGGCACGCCCTTCGAAAATGCGCACGATAACCCCGATGCCGCCACCAACAGCCGGAAGCGCCGTCGCGTACCAGTTATCGCGGCCGAAAGGAATATCGGCCGGATGATCGACCGGACTCTGCTTCTGAAACTCTGTTTCAGCGTAGCCACCGAGCTTGCAGCCCGTGAAGAGCACCGCCCCAGTCGTCGAGACCGCTAACAGCTTTAGAAAATCACGCCGTCGCATCGCATCCGTCCATGGTATTGAAGGCCGTACTCGCCATCGCCTGCTCAGAAAAGGGCCGGGTGCCCGTCGCACTGACTGTCGTTCGTCGGGTCAGACGTATCTGTCGAATCGGACGCATCAGTAGTGACAGACCGAACAATCTGTCGGCGCTCCGTACTCCTGGTGGCAGTCAATGCAGTCACCCATCCGGAGATCGCGCACCTGTTCGACGTAGTTGATTCCACCCTCGTTTTCCGGCGCACCGACATCGCCATGACATTCGGAGCACTCGAATCCGTAGTTGATGTGTGACGAATGCACGAACTGAACATGATCCGGCATCTGATGAACACGCTCCCAGTTGACCGGTTCGCCGTTCTCGAAGTGCTCGACGAGCGTCTGGATCTCCTCATTACCCTCAGGCTGGATGGCAGTGTGGCAATCCATGCAGAGTTCGAGGGCCGGCATCCCGGCGAACGATTCGTCTTCGACCGTGCGGTGGCAATATTCACAATCAAGCCCGGCATTCGAAACATGCTGGGTGTGCGGGAACGCGATTGGCTGTTCCTGTGCCGGCTGCCAGGTGGGACTCAAGAAATAACTGCGAGCGAGCACAGCAGTCACCGGCAGTGCCAGTAGAATCAAGAGAACCAGGCCGACGATCAGTGGCCGCATAAATCGTCGCATTCTTGCTGCTCCGCTCCGTTCCTATCAAAACCGACCCGCGCTCATGCCGGTCGGACCCCTGTTGGTGGTGTTATAGCCAGACGTCCGGATAAATCTCGCGAAACTCTTCAAGGCTGATGATGAAGCTGGCAAAAACGAAGATAGCGCCGGCAAATGCGACGGCAGCAATCGCGTACACGAACGGTCGCCCTTTGCCGTACTTGTCTGGAATATCCCGGCTATCAATCAGCGATGGGACGAGAATGTGGGCAACCATCATGCTTCCAGCACCCAGAATCATGCATCCGGCAAATGCCCATAACAGTATGAGCGTGTCAGTTACATGGTTCCAGTACTCTGGCGTAATCTGTTCGGGAAGTGGCAGCTCCACTCTTACCCTCCATCAGGCCTGGTGGCACCAAAGCTCCAGCCGGGCGCACGTCAAACGAGAGTTACGTCTCCGTTGAGACACCTGTCATACGTTTCAGGCGTCAGGCTACCATGGGCAAAAATGCTCGCCGGAGATGATACTGTCGGCCAACCGCCACCCATCAAATGACGGTCCTGCGCAACACGGGCGTAGCATGCGTGTTTTCATGATCCTTGTCAAGGGGGCACCAACGGTGACCGTACACCCCCGCCGAATGATCCAGGATAGCAGTTCGCTCAATATGCTACCGATACTGACTGTGCCACGCGCCTCGATTACGCAAGTCCTATGCTATATCAAGTCATATTTACGCACTTTGCCTGAAATGGGCCTGAAATCTTCCTTAAGCCAGCCTTAAGGATCGCAGGATTTTCCTGACAATTGGGATCGGACTGCCAGTATTTCGCCCATGCACCTCGGCAAGCTACCGGACCCTGCGCTCTGTTCCGCGAAGATTCGGAACCGAGTGCGAGACCGATCAAGCGAGTTCCCGGTCCACCCTCATTAATGGTCCTGTAAGATTTGCAACGCACACTTTGTGGGAGAATCACCTATTATTGGTGCAGACTACCTCGATCACAAGACAGGTTACGGTGATGGATTCCCCGAATGCGTGTGTTCTCATCGCGGAGGACGAACCAATGGTAGCCGGCGTCGTCGCGCGCTACCTGACACGTGACGGCTTCCGAGTCCACCATGCCTCGGATGGCGAGCAAGCTATGCAGTTGGCGGAGCAGCATTCACCGGATCTCGTCATTCTCGACCTGATGCTTCCCAAACTCGACGGATTTGAGGTGTTCCGGCGGCTCAGAGCGATCGGTCCGGTACCGGTGATTATCGTTACCGCAAAAGGCGAGGAAACCGACCGTATCGTCGGACTCGAGTTGGGCGCTGACGATTACGTGACCAAGCCGTTCAGCCCCAGGGAGCTGGCAGCACGGGTGCGTGCGGTGCTGCGCAGAACCACGCAGAACGGTGTCACCGAGGGCCTGACCATCCGGTCTGGTTCGTTTACGATCGACCCCGCCAGGAGGACGTTGTCAATCGCCGGGCGGTCGATCGAGCTGACCGCCAAAGAGTTCGACCTGATCCTGTTCCTTGTCCGGCATACGGGACAGGTCTTCACCCGGGACCAGTTGCTGGACCGAGTCTGGGATTATCACTACTACGGCGACGCCTCAACCGTAACCGTTCACGTTCACCGTTTGCGTAACAAGATCGAGTCGGATCCTCTCAGGCCACGATACCTGCGCACAGTCTGGGGCGTGGGATACAAGTTCGAGACCTGATATGGCGCGTATCGACGTATCCGCGCAGCGGAATCGCACTCACAGGGCGCTGATCGCGCTCCTGGCAACATTGCCGCTGCTGATTGCAACCGTCACGGTCCCGCTTGCCCACTCCTACTTCCCGATCGAGGCGAGCTCGATGGCAACGCTGGCCAGAACGATGCTGGTCTCGGCGGTGGTCGCCTGGGCGGCAGGGTATGCCGGGCTGGCGCTTTCCCAGCGATTCCGTCAGGCGGGGCTGCGGGCGCAACTGGCTATTCCCGTCCTCGCCGGAACGTTGACCGCCTTCGCCGGTACGCTGGTGACCGCCAGGCTGATGCTGGTGACGGAGCAGGATCTTGTTCTGCTTTCGCTGCTCCTGCTGTTCGCGGCATTGATCTCACTTCCAGTCGCCTGGTGGACCGCCTACGCGCTGGGCGAGCGGCTGAACCGCATCATGCGGGCGGCGGAAAGCATGGCGGATGGCCGTCTGGATACCAGGGTCGAAGTCACCGGGGACGATGAGATCGGCCGGCTGGCTCACTCGTTCAACTCGATGGCCAGTCAGATCGAGCAGGCGCAGGAGCGTCAAGCGGAAGTCGAGCGGGCTCGCCGCGAGATGCTGGTCGCCGTCTCGCACGACTTGCGGACCCCCCTTTCATCGATCCGGGCGATGGGCGAGGCGATCCTGGACGGCGTCGTGGACACGCAGGAGGGCAAGCAGTATGTCCGCCAGATGATGATCGAAACCAACAATTTAAGCCTGTTGATCAACGACCTGTTCGAGCTAAGCCAGATCGATGTCGGCAGCCTGAAGCTGCAGCGGGAACCATGTGACCTGCGAGACCTGATCTCCGACACCATCAATGCGATGCGAGTGCAGGCGGCGCAACTGAATATCGACCTGCAGGGCAAGGATGCGGACACGCCGCAGCTGGTGCTGGCCGATAGCGCGCGTATGCAGCGGGTCCTGACCAATCTGGTTCAAAACGCCTTGCAGCACACACCCTCTGGTGGGACCGTCCGAATCAGAGTGGAAGATGCCGGCCCGAAACTGCGGGTCACAGTCTCCGACAACGGGGACGGGATCGGCCCGGAGGAGCTTCCATTCATCTTCGACAGCTTCTACCGGGGAGACGGGGCCCGCTCCGACGGAGGTGCCGGGCTAGGGCTGACGATCGCCAGAGGGATCGTCGAACGTCACGGCGGAGAGATCTGGGCCACCAGCGACCCCGGCTCCGGTATGCAGATCTCCTTTGCAATCCCTCGAATAGTTTCGTAAACCGACATCCCCGTTACGTTTGCGTAATAAAACCCTTCTACAGTCACATTACGTGATCACGAACAAGGCATGCCGTTTGGTTCGCTGCCCGGGCGCAGGACACTTGACTAGACCGCGCCGGCCAGGCGCGTGGAGAAGGGAACACTCGACCATGAAACGTATCACCACGATCCTTACCGCCGGAATACTTCTCGGGCTGCTCGCAGTTCTGATCGCAGTGCCGGTCGCCGCGAAGGAGAACGCCGCCGTTGGATTCGGGCACCTGTATCTCGACGGCGAGACTGTCCGCACGAACGTTCCGCCCTCAAACGTCAAACCGGGAAGCGGGCGAGACGCGTTTTACCGGATCATGGATGGCGCTCCGGAGCAGCTCGGTGTCGCAGCAGTCGGCCCCGGAACCGGTAATTATCACGGCGGCCAGTGGGCGGTTCACGACGTCACCTGGAACACCACGCCCTATCTGCTGACGTCAGAAGCAGATGTGCTGGACGCCGCCGATGCCGGGGACGTCATCATCACCCGGGTCGAGAGCGCGGATTTCCGCTGTCCCATCCAGCCATAACGCTGCGCTCGACGGGTAGAGACACATCTCGTTCGCACCCGCGGGAGGGGAGGGGACCAGCCCCTCCCCAGCCAGAATCGGTGACGTTTCCTCGCCAGCACCGCAATCCTTCCAACGGAACACAGCGACCGGTGACAATCACTGGGCCGCCGTTCACTCGTCCGCGAGATCCAGTCCGTCCTGGTTCAACAGATTCACCTTCAATCGAAACGCGGACGTAACTGCATACCCGCACGAGCAAATCGATCAAGCTGATTCGCGGCGGCGAACTCCCGGCTTCGGAGGTCACGCCGATCGCGATAAGCCTCGACGGGCAACACCCACCACCCTAAAGCAGAATTGCATGATTGTATTTAGTCTCGTGCATTGCATTCAACGGCACCGCAGTGAACTGGGTACTCCAGGATCTCGCCGTCATTACGGCGATCAGCAAGCCGGATCATAGAATAGACGGAAGGGAAAGCTCCGATGGCCACAACGGACGTCCGACCCGTCGGCGATCTGCCGGACGAGACCGGCAAAACCGCAGCCTGTGTGCAAGTACACAACATCGCAACGCTCGCACAAGTGGCCGTCCGAACGAAGAAGGAGCTGCTGGCGATCCACGGCGTCGGGCCCAAGGCGGTGCGCACACTGGCTGAGACGCTCGCCGCGAAGGGTCTTGACTCCCGGGCTGACTAGCGACGACATCCCGTCTCCACCGCACCTGCAGCGTCTGTCGCCACATGAATCCCCGTTCCAGACCCTCTCGGGACGACGCTAGATCCGACGCGCGGTTGCCGGCGTTCGGGAGTCTCCAGAACATCGCGACGAATCAGGGTTACGAAAAACGGAACGCCCGGACCGGGCTTCCCGTTTTTCTCCTGTCAGTGCCCTGACCAGGCCCGATGCGTCTACTCCTTGCGATTATAGAAGTACATCGTCAGCGGCGCGAAGACGATTACCAACGCCGCACTGGAAAGAAACACCATCCCGAGGTCTCCGGCATTTGGATCCCCCGCCATCAGCCCGCGTGTCGCCGTCGTCAGATAACTGATCGGGTTGACATCGACAAATGCCTCCAACCAGGACGGCATCGTCTCCGGATCAACGAAGATGTTGCTCACGAACGTGAGCGGAAACATCACCAGGAAGCTGGTAAACATCAGCGATTCCTGCGTCCGCATGAACATGGAGAGCATCGTCCAGATCCAGGAGAGGCTGAACGAGAACAGCATCACCAGCAGCGCTCCGGCGATGATGCCGGGCAGGCCACCTTCCGGACGGAAGCCCAGGATCGCCGCTACTCCGAGCACGACGGTGGAGGCGATCGTATAGCGCAGGAAGTCACCCATGAGCGCGCCAACCAGGAACGATGCCCGCCAGATCGGCATCGAGCGGAACCGGTCGAAGATCCCCTTGCGCAGATCGTTGTTGAGTACTGTTCCAGTATAGATCGTGATCATCACAATCGACTGCACCAGGATACCCGGCGCCAGGAACTGAAGATACTCGCCTGGCGAACCCGCCAGTGCGCCACCGAACAGATAGGTGAACATCAGCACGAACATGAGCGGGAACATTGTCACGTCGAAAAGCTGCTCCGGAACATGCTTGATCTTGAGCACGGCGCGCCATCCGAAGGTGATCGACGCCGAAAGTGCGTTGGCCCTCGGTGGTCTGGTACGCGTCGAAAGCGCAGACCGCAGGCGTCCATTGCCCGTTGTCAGCTCTCGTGGCGGTGAAGCGGTTGTCATGCTGCTGCCTCCGTGTTTTCTTCGTCTGAGTCCTGCTCTTCGGCTGGATAACCAGTCAGTGTCAGGAAGACTTCGTCGAGACTTGGCTGACCGAGGGAGAACTCGGTGATCTCAATCTCTCGTCGGGAAAGCTCTGCAAACGCGTTTGCAACGCCGTGCGTCGTCCCGACTCGTGCAATCAACAACGATGGGTCGGAGCCAAGCTCGATCTCCACATCAAGCGTCTGGCCGAGCACTCCTTGAGCTGCCAGTCGTTCGTGCGGCTCTCGAACCCGGACATTCAGCGTTCCCGCGCCGACAGATGCCTTTAGCTCTGCCGGGGTACCCTCGGCGATGACCCTTCCATGGTCGATCACTGCAATGCGATCGGCCAGTTGATCGGCCTCGTCGAGATATTGCGTCGTCAGCAGGACGGTTGTGCCGGTGCTGACAAGCGCCCGGACGATATCCCAGACTTCGTTACGGCTTCGTGGGTCGAGCCCAGTGGTTGGCTCGTCCAGGAAGAGCACTTCCGGTGTCACGATAATGCTCGCGGCAATATCCAGCCTCCGGCGCATACCGCCCGAGTACGTCTTCACCTGACGGTCCGCCGAGTCCGACAAGCCGAACGCATTTATCAACTCCTTGCCGCGCTCCCGGGCATCTCCCCAGGAGAATCCGAGCAGTCGCCCGATCAGAATCATGTTCTCCATACCTGTCAGATCTTCGTCGACCGAGGCGAACTGGCCGGTCATACTGACCAGCCCGCGGACAGTATCCGCCTCATTCACCACGTCATGACCAAACACCCGGGCAGTGCCGGCTGTCGGCTTTGTCAGCGTCGCCAGCATACGGGCGGTCGTCGTTTTTCCGGCGCCATTAGGACCGAGAAGACCATATACTGTTCCGGCTGACACCTGAAGATCGACTCCCCGGACGGCCTGTGTCTCGCCATACGTCTTGACCAGGCCGGACACCTCGATTGCCAGTGGTCTTGTTGCACTCACAGGGAACTCCCTAAAACACGCTGCGTTCGCTCAATGAACGCTCGATCGAATACGCTAAATCCTAAAATTCCCACTTGGACTGAGCATCAGAAGAACCTCGTAATTCCACAGCTATTCTCTACCGTTCAAGACTACTTCATGCCCGCGGCCCGGGGACATATGGCGCAAAGAGTGAAACCAACACCAGTTGGATTTGTGAAACCAGACCGCGCTGTCCGTACATGCCGAACAGACATAGACCATCTGTTCTATATTCTAGTTCGTTGACAGCTGGGGACAACTGTCCGGAAGTACAGGATTCGTGGGGA
>JBBDTL010000246.1:0-2426 GCA_040904465.1 Thermomicrobiaceae bacterium
GGAGTAGGCGAAGGACTCGGTTCTGGAGTCGCGGTCGGATCAGGTGTTGGAGATGGCTCGGGTGATGAGGTCGGCGATGGCTCTGCCGTCGCCGTCGTCTCGCCTTCAACATCCGCTTCGGAATCTTGATTATCGTCGCCGCTGGAGCAAGCTGTCAGAACCAGCAGCAGCGCAAACAAAAACAAGAACGTATGTCTCAACGGCGGTCCCTCCAGCACATTGCCTGCCCGCGACAACCCGATTTTCGTCGATCTTTCGCCAGAGCGGGAACATCTCGCGGTTCCCACCGTCGCGGCCCTGGGCAATCGCGACCGTCGATGATTCTAACCTGCCGCGTCATCGCGAAAACAGTGGAGTTCATTCACCGTCAGCTGTCGGCTTTGTCAATTGAGGATCATGAGAAGAGCGATCCAGGTTACCAGATGAACGATCAGCGTCGAGCTGAGCATCAATCTGGCCGCGAAACGGTCAAACAGCGCAATGCTCCAGGCCAGTCCCACGTTTGCCACCAGTACCAGCGACGCGATAACGGGCAAGATCCAGATCTCCTGTGGCTCACCGATTCGGCCCGGTTGACCATCAACGTTCCAGTGCAAGGTCAGCGACGACGGCAGATCCTGATACTGTACGAGAATCAACATCGCCATTGCGGCAGTTGCAAGAACACCGATACCGATAAACAACAGAGAAACTGAATCCCGATGAATCGCGGGCCGGATCGCCGGACTCGTCGCTGCTGGTTCACCGCGATGAACACGAGTGAGCGGCTGGAGCACCTGACTTCGAGGCATTCCCTTTGGCAGGATCACGGGCTTCGGTGCCTGGAGGCGTGGCTGGCCGGACTGCGAGGGCTGGCCATCGACCGCTGCGTGCTCCTGTGTCCAGCCTGCGTCGACAAATAGCTGTGCTGGGTTTTCAAACACACCGTATGCGTCGGCAATCTCGGGTGGCGACCAGATCTGGTAGCGGCTGGTATCGGCGTCATGCTCTGGCCGTCGATACAGGTCCGGTCCAACATACTCGGCGGCGGCGGGATCAGGGGTAGGTCTCGCCGGGAGCGGTGAGGGCTCGAGATCCGGTGAATAGCCAAAGGATGCCTCAGGCTCCGCGGCAGGAATTGCAGCGGCTGACTGCCCGGGCTCCGGGACCGCAGGCTGCTCGCCAATCTGAGCAGGAGGTGTTTCCGGAATATCCGGTTTCACGTCTGCAAGCGGCTCAGGCTCGGTGGCCATCGGCTGCCGGGCATCAGGCTGGCCTTCCTCACCGATCCAGCGAGCGAGCTCTTCCATAAACAGAAGCGGGCGTTCGGGCGAAATCGCAAAGACCTCGCCATCTGAACGCAGAATAAGGATCTGACGGCGAGCCGGGAGCGTTGAGACAACCTGAACGTCGCCGATATCCGTTTTCAACGTCCCAATGTAGTATCCGGGCCAGAACGGGATCCACCCATGCTGTTGATCTTCAAGCACCTCTGTCGCAGGCGCCAACGCTTCGATCTGATCATAGGGGATATGAATCGACCACAGGCCCCATCGAATAAAAAGGTGATCGGTATCCAATCGATAGCGGATGCTGATGTAGCCCACGAGCAAATAGAGGAAAACGCCCATGGCAAATGAGGAGACGCCGAGAACGACGTAGAGGAGAAGTTCACTGACTCCGAGTTCGAAGCTGCCAACGATGCTGAGAATCGAGGCGACGACAGCCATCACCGAGAGGATCGTAAGAACGAGCCCGATCAGGCCACCTGGGGATGCCGCGGCACTCCAACGACTGGAATGGTCCTCAAGCATAGTTCGATCCCCTTCACAGCGGCTCGTCAACAATACGTCATAGCACTGAGCGTATCCTACCCCAGGAACCGGTGACGATCATGTTTCCCACCGAGCAATGATTAAGGTGGTGACCCGGAGGTCACCACCTGGGCTCGGTCAGCTTTCGTCGTCGGCGTCGCTAAACGGATCGTCTCCGTCGAACACGTCTTCAGACTCGTCCCCGTCGCCAATGGGAATCTCTTGCTGCATATCGGCACCCGGATCTATTTGCGGTTGCGGCTGTGGCGGCTGAGGCGCGCTCGCCGGAGGCTGGAACTGATTCGGAGTCTGCTGAGAGTCATCTGGCAACTCATAGTCAGTCTCGATGTCCGCAGCTTCGCGTTGTTCCTCCAGCCAGTCATTGAATGCCTGCTGTCGCTGTTGCTCCAGCACCGAGATCGGAATCGGGCGGTCCTCGTCCCGCTCGGTCACAGTGGCAACGTGCCAGCCGAACTCGGACTCGAATGGTTCGCTAATCTCACCGACTTCAAGATCGAAAACAACCTCATCGAATTCCTCGACCATAACTCCGCGCGGGAACCAACCGAGATCGCCCCCATTCGGGGCTGTTTGCTGGTCAGTGCTCTCGTTTTCAGCAACCTCTGCGAACTC
>JBBDTL010000247.1:0-14848 GCA_040904465.1 Thermomicrobiaceae bacterium
CCCCCCGGGAACTCTCTCGAATCCTACGCAAGTACCTTACCGCGATTAAGCCTAGTGCTTGGGCATGTCCCGCAGGGCTTCATACGACGGACGCGGGCTGAAATCGGGGTTGATCACGGACCACGGGAATTTCTCATCCTCTGGTCCGACGATCGTGCTGTAGTTAAGATTCCACACCATCATGACGCCCATCCAGGGCCATTCCTGTTTGGCAATCTCATAGGCGCGAACCAGATACTGTGCCTGCTCCTGCTCCGAGTTATCGGCTCCGTACCCATAACCGGGCGCCTGATTCTCGGTTGTCCAGCCGAACTCGGTGAGCCAGACTTGCTTGTCAGCATCCCCATTCGCGACCATCACATCGCGCTGCTGTTCCATCCTGCGGAAGTAGAAGCTTGGATGACTTGACCATTCACCTGGACCGGGATTGTTCGGGTACATGGTGTCTGGAGGATTGTTGTTGCTCCCAGGATGCGCGCCGAGGTGATCGTAGTAGTCGCTAACTTCGCCGTTATTGTAGGCGTAAACCTGCTGCAGGAACGAGACGTCATCGAGTGCGATACTCGGGTCGTTGACACCTGTCGGCGTGAGTCCACCGAAGAGCACAGATGCCTTCGGATCGCCGGCTTTCACACCCGCATAAGCTTCCTTCAGAAGTTCGACATATCTACCCGGATTGACGTTGCCACCAACTTCATATGCCAGATTCTGTTCGTTCCAGATTTCCCATCCCTGGACCTGGCCCTCAAACTCGGAGGCAAGCGTCTCCATGAGATTGCCAAACGGCTCCGGATTCGCCGGGATTCCTCCATCCTCGCCAATCCATTCAGGGGAGTGGACAACACTCACCACGACGTTGAGTCCCCGATCACTTGCATGGTCAAGAATGCGCTGCAGCGGAGCAACATCGATGTAGTTTTCAGTGCGCTGCAGCTCGCTCCAGCGCGCCTGAATCTTGATCCAGTTGAATCCTGCGTCCTGCACCGAGTCGAACACTTGCTCGTGATATTCATAGGCGCCCGGATTGTCGTCCCCGCGGACAAACGTGTTGAATCCATACCCGACGTGAGGCGCATACTGGTTCTCGCGAATCGGGTCATACGGAGGCATGGACGGGTCCTCGGCATCGGTTACGCCGTCTGGAACACCATGCTCTTGAAGGTATTCAACCCCGAGAAGCCCAAGGAGATACTCGTATTCCGTCCCCTGGTGTTGCGGATGCCACTCGAATCGGTTGCGTTCGAAGTACTGTACGGTGTGGATTTCCCCGTCTCCGGCGGGCGGTGGGTCATTGCGCTCATCGAACTCGCGAGAGATTGGATATCCAAAGTTTCGCTGGCCGTCGTTGGCTTCCCAGAATGATTTGAACCCGAAACCGATGGAATGGCCGGTGGCGGAGAAGTAGCGATGGCTCTGACTGTCCTCGAACGGCTCTACCGGCTGAAACTCCGGCTCATCGCGTCGGTCTTTGGCCAACTCATTGCCGAGAAGCATCAGGAGAACTTCGTACTCAGTTCCGGCGTTCTCCGGGTGGTACTCGAAAATTGCGCGCTGAAAATACTGTTTGTAGAGCTCATCTTCTTCGTCCCAGAACACGCTCGTGATCGGATAGCCGAATACGAATAGCCCACCGCGTGTTTCCCAGTATTCGCGAAAGTGACCCTGAACCCAGAACCCGGTTTCCTCAAAGTACCGGGGTAGCATCAGATCCTTCCGGGGTTCATAATCCGCCGATGCTGTGCTGGATGAACCAGGGCCAAACATAGAAACCTGTGAGAGCGATGCTGCGAGCACCACCGCAATGAGCAGAATCCTCAACAATTTCACTGATCCAATTCCTCCCTTTAAGACTCTTGGGGTTACACCACCAGGTACCACGCGATCCGAATTGAACTACTCGACTGCCGGCTCCGTTTCTACTTGATCTTCCGCCTCGATAATCTCGCCGCTCGGTTCACCGGCGGCCGGAGCTTCCGAGGGCGCCTGGGCGTCGTTGCTTGTACTCGGGCCGACGAGGAACCGATTTCCCCACGCCTGGAAGTTGCTATAGAAATAGTCCTGCCGAACCACTTCCCCTGCGCTGTTGGTCACCGTTCGAGGCAGCGTCACTTCCATGCCAGGCTTGGCGGCTTCGACTTGCCGGCGTTCTCCCGGGGCGAGGTCTTCGTCGACGACCTCAACGTCTGCGGGCGGCTCGGTTTCGTTCTCGATGACCGGTTCGCCGATCTCAACGTTGTATCCAAGCTCCGGCCCGTAGAGATTGATGTACAGGTTCTCACCCTCGACGTGCGTATGAACCAGTATGTAGCCGTCCGTCGTGTTGGCGAACCGAAAATCGAGATCCGGCTGGAAAATTGCCGCGTCGAATCCAAGTGGCCAGTCCCCCTGCTCGTAAAAGCCGACCAGATAAGCATGAGGATGGCGCTCGGTGATCGGGAGTCCACTCATGAATGCCGCTCTGAATGCCGTTGTCGACACCTGGCAGACTCCACCTCCAATACCCGGGACTGTCGCCTCAGCCTGAATAACGTACCCCTCCTGATAGCCACGCTCGACACTGATTTCGCCGATGGAATTATTGAACGAGAACTCGTGGCCCGGAGGTATCACGGTGCCATCGAGATATCCGGCCGCCACGCCGATATTGTTCGCTCTGGAAGGCGCGGAGTTCCAGAACGCAGATTGTCCCTGCGCCATCAAGCCATCGATGCCGAGATCGCCAAGATTTTCTGAGTCGATTGCCGGTCGCGTGACGTAATAGGTCAGCTCGATTGAATGCTCGCCATTTGCAATCGCCTCTTCGAGTTTCGGCACCAGAGCATAGATATCCCGTTCGATTCCCGTCTGACTCGGACTGGTGGCGACGACACTACTCCCTCCCCAGGCGATCTTGGCATTGCGCGCCGGACGGTTAACGTCGACGATCAACTGATCGAGGTGCGCGATGAGCGGCTCCTGATCGACCGCAAGCTGCATTTGTCCGCTCTCATCTGGAGTGAGCGAGAGGAACTCGGCCATTTTTGTAGGCTCGATTGTCCACGATCGATCTTCAAACCTAATCGACAGAGGTTGGCTGAGCGCCTGGTTGATTTGTTCCCTGACTGCCTGGACGTCTTCGTCGGTGTACTCCGGCTCGACTTCCTGATACTGGATGTCGATTGGATCGTTTTCCAGGTTGTACAGTGATGACGTTACAGATTCTGCCAGTACCTGTTGGTTCACCTCGATGCCGCGAACGGCCTCGGTGACGGTAACCTGACCGTCGGCAATCGCCAGTTCGGGAACTTTGGCGGGTTCATCTATTTCCTGAGCGATTGATGCGATGTACTGGTTCAGTTGATCATCATCGAGGCTCATGCGCAACGGGAGATCGCGCTCTTCGGCGCCGAGCACCCGAGTACGTACTCGCTGCATAGGCGTACTGGAGACATTCGCATCGTCCACGGTCTGACTGATGTCAAAACGGGCGCCGAGGTCCGCCATCGAAGGTTCCCACGTTTGATCGCCGAACGTCAAAACGAACGGGTTACCCGAATAGCTCGCAACCTGTTGCTCCAGGAGTGCTCGCGCTTCGTCATCGCTGAGCTCGCCGATATCGACGCCCGCGACTGCGACCCCCGATGGCACTGTGCCTTCAGGGTAGATTTCCCGACCCAGTGCTGCGAAACCAACGGTGATCAGAAGGAACAATCCTGCCAGTCCGGCAATCGAGAACTGGAAGTACGTCGAGTGCAGCAATGGCACAGCCCCGGCCCAGCGGGGACGTCGAGCATCTCCATTGGCGAGTCTGGACGTCTCCTCATTCGTGCGACGGTTGCCACGGTCAGAAGGTGCATTGTGCGGATGAGCCTGTTGCATTCCCATCAGGTGTTGTGAGTCCTTTTGCAGAGTATGAACGCGGATACCGGGTCGGAAATCTTGCGGCCTGGCGTCGTGTCAAGCTACGGGACGAGCTGAAGGCTGATTTCGCCGATATCGATTACATCACCAAACCGAAGTCCGGTTGGAACCGATACATCCCGCCCGTTGAGAATCGTGCCGTTGGTGCTGTCCAAGTCTGTGACCCACCAGCGTCCATCACTCCACGATAGCTGAACATGCTCGCTTGAAACGAACGCGTCGTCCAGCACAATTGTTGCACGTGGATGGCGACCAATGACAGTGACCGGCTCAAGCGGAATACGCTGTCCCGACCTCAATCCTGTCTCTCCCGGATCTTTAACGAGCAAACTGCCACCCGGGTCGCGCGCCGGTTCAGCTCGTTCGCCTGCCGCAAATACCTGGAGCTCTCTGAGCATAACCCGGATAACCTGGAACACAAAGAAATAGAGCAGGAACACGAACAGGAGGCGCAGTAGCAGGATGAACCACTCGAAGGGAAGCGAGCTCAGCATATTATCGACCACACGAACTGATCATCAGCGACGAACTGACGAATGGTATGGAACGATTTCCAGGCGAGCGGTCCCGAGCATAATCTCATCATGGTCCTCAATTGCGCTGGCGGAGATGCGTGAGCCGTTAACCATCGTGCCGTTGGTTGAACCGAGGTCAACGATTCTGAACTGTCCGTTCTGGTACTCGATTCGGGCATGCTGTCGTGAAACTTCCGGAATTTCAATGACGATATCGTTCGCAGTCGAGCGCCCGATACTGGTTACGCGCTTGCGGAGCATAAACGATTGTTCGTGGCCATCGGCTCTGATTGCCCGCACCAGTTTCGGTGGAACATCACCGGTATATTCGACGACTCGGTAGATCTCAGTACGCTGAATCTCTTCCTGGTAGCCCGGATCATAGTTTCCGAGCTCGACCACCTGTGAGTCTACAATGATCGATCTGACTGGGATCTTTTCGTCGCCGTAGAGTTGTATCCGGACCTGGTCGATGAACCCGTAATTGCGTTCCTCTGCAAGATCGATGAGCCAGTCTTCCATCTGGTGACAGAGACTTGTCGCGAAATCGCTGAATAGCACCATGTCGTCCGGGTGAAGGTAGACGATGTAGTCGTTCGGGACGACGATACCCTCGACCGTGGAGACCTGGTTGCTTTCCATCGCCCGTTCCAGTCTTCGACCGATTTCAGCCGGCTGCACGGGGCTGCGAAATATGCGCCCGACGGAACCTTCCATCAGTCGCTCGAAAAATCCTTCGAATCGATCGAGACTGTTTACCACCCGTTGCGCCATCCTGTCACGATGAAGGCGTACATACGGCTCGAATTATAGGAAGCCCGGGGGCCAAGGGTCAATTAACTCGGAATATTGACGCTGTTGCCCCACCACTTCGTCTGGAGTCAGGAACCTTCCTGGACCGGTTCGTCCATGGTGATCCTCATGTACCGCTGCGGTTTATGGCCGAAAAACCAGATGAATAGTGCGGTGAACGAAATTACTTCGAGGCCGAACGGCATATACCCGAAGTAGCCAAGCGCTGGCATTTCGAAGATCTGCAGTACGTGAACGAACGGGACGTCGTAGAACCACTTGGGATTCGAGTAGACGTTCCACATCTCCCAGAAGAATCCGGTAAAGGTGGTTGCCAGCATCACGTTGTAAATTGGTCCCCAGTTGTTCTCGCGAGCGTATTGCCAGAGTGAACGCTGCCCGAGCCGCTGATTGACCGGCTCAATCACGATGAAGAGTGCCAGCCAGACGAGGGCAAATGCATATCTGGGAAACAGCGCGATAAGAATGAGCATGAGTACTCCCGCGATCTGAAACCGCACGAGTCCTGAACTGCCAAATTCCCATCTCCCCAGTCCGGGGATTCTCTCCCCGATCCGGAAGCTGGCAAAAAGCTCAACAGTGCCGATCACCGCCGGAATCACGGTTGCGAAGGACAGCGTGGACGTTATGATGTAGTACCAGGTTCCGGTGTCCTCAGGATGGACGTAGTACCAGTTCTGCAGAAACTCATTTAGTCCTTCGAATATCCACCAGAGGACCGCGGACATCGGAAAGAGCAGCAGGAAAGTAGTGCGGGAACGTCGCCAGGCGGAACTACCGGTTCGCCACTCGACGATTCCGTCCATCGTAAGAATGTATCCGAGCCAGAGCGGGAAGTAGTAAAAATCCGAGAGCGGGCGAATTTCAAGCCAGGAGACCGGCCACCAGAAAGCGATGAGAATCAGGCCGACAATGAGCTGGTTCGGTATGCTCCTGGCACCGGACCTGGACGTCGAATTCTCCACCTGCTCTCCCTCCAGCGATGATTCCAGCATTGCAGATGAGCCTACCAGAAGGGACCCCGTCAGATGACCCACCGAATGAACAAACTCGCCGCTCCATGCATCGCACCCTCGATTCTGACCGCAGATTTTCTGCGCCTCGGTGAGCAGATCGGCGCGGTGGAATCGACCGGTGTCGAGCTGATCCATCTGGACGTGATGGATGGTCGCTTCGTTCCCAACATCTCGTTTGGCCCGCTGGTCGTATCTGCTGTTCGAGGCACCACCGAGCTACCGCTGGATGTCCATTTGATGATCGACCAGCCCGAACGATACATCGACGCGTTCGCGAGCGCGGGAGCCGACTCCATAAGCATTCACGCGGAGGCGAGCGCGCACTGCCATCGAGCTTTGCAACAGATTCGAGATCAGGATGTCGCCGCCGGTATAGCCATCAATCCCGGGACGCCATTGACAGCCATTGAAGAGCTTTTGCCTCTGGTTGATCTCGTGCTGGTGATGTCGGTCAATCCTGGCTTCGGGGGGCAGTCGTTCATCCAGGAGTCACTGCGAAAGATCAAACGACTAGGTGCTGTTCTGGCTGAAGGTGGCTTTGGCAATGTCCGGATCGAGGTTGATGGTGGGATAAACTCCGACAACATTGGCCCGGCTCGTGATGCGGGTGCCGAAATTTTTGTATGCGGATCGTCGGTGTTCAACGAGCGTGAATCTGTCGACAAGGCGGTGGCTAGCCTACGATCGGCCCTTTCGTGACGACACCGCCCGGCCGCCTACCCAGAGCGCCGGAACGAGTGCGACCGCGCAAATGATCCCGGCTATGAGGTAGGTAGTCTGAAGGATGTCCAGCGTTATCGGGATTGCCTGGTCAAACATATATGTTTCCTGGCGGTCAAAGTACTCCGCCGCCGTTTCCACGTCAGTCTGCGGTGGTATATCAATCCCCCTTAGCCGGCTATCGACCTGCCCGGTTGCCCAGGCGCTGAGCGCTGAAATCCCGAGCGTCATTCCGAGAAGCCGCATGACGATGACCATACTTGCCGCGATTCCACGGTCCTCATCGGTTGCGAAGTGTAGAGCGGCATCGGCCAGTGGCGCCAGGACCAGCCCCAGCCCTGCGCCGGCAAGGATTAGCCCAGGCAACATGACCGGGAAATCGATTTCGTTCGGCCAGCGACTCATCAGGAAATACCCTGAGGCCCCTGACGCGAAGCCCGCAATCGCCGGGATCACTCGGCCGACGTTCTGCAGGAGGAAGCCACCCGACAGCGCGGTGATCGCCATAGGTATGGAGAACCCCGCAAGAAGCTGGGCTGTGACCAGGCTTAGCCGATCTGCGTTCACTAGTACGGCAACGGCAACAGGGACGTTCACCAGCGCAACCATCAGAGCGGAGCCCATGCCGAAGTTCGCCATCGCTGCGGCAGTGAACGGCGTCGATCTGAACAAGCGAAGCGGCACTAGCGGGTTCGAAATGCGTGCCTGTCTCAGCACGAACGCCCCGAGAAGTATGACGCCGCCGAGAATGAACGGAAGTCGGTATCCATCAAGTGGATGGTCCTGCGCCCCTAGCGCCCGAGCTCCATTTTCAACGGCAGTTCCTTCGCCAATCGAAAGTCCAGTTGTCACGGTTGCCAGACCGGCTACGATGAGAAATGCCGAGATGAGGTCAAGCCGATGGCGAGCGACAACCATACGTGCTGCTTCGCGTGCGGGACGTAGCATCGCGGTCCCGACGAGGATCCCCGCCGGGACATTCACCCAGAAAATCCATCGCCACGAGCCGGCTAATTGCTCAATGACCGAGCCCCACATCGGTCCCAGAACCCACCCCAATGTCTCCACAGCGCCCACCAGGCCGAGCATTGGCGCCCTGGAATGTTCATCGTAGGTGTCACCAATGAGCGCCAGCGTTACCGGCAGCATCGCGCCACCGCCTGCGCCCTGGATGATCCGGCCGGCAACCAGCACCCAGAGTGAGTCTCCGAGGGCGCAAATTAATGACCCACCGATGAACAACCCTGCGGCGAGCAAGAGTGCCTGATAGCGCCCGATACTGTCCGAGAGACGTCCAAACAACGGGATGCAACTGGTGTAAGCGATCAGGTAGCCGCTGGCGATCCAGACGTAGCGATCGGCTTCAGCGGCATTGATATTCAGGTCCAGCAGGATCAACGGCAGGATGGGTGCGATGACGGTCAAATCGACCGACGAGAGAAACACAATCGCCAGTGCTGGCAGAATCAGGAGCCAGCGAGCGTCAGATCGTGATTCCATACCAGACCCTGGGATCGACACCGGTTCCCCGCCTATTCGAGGTCTGGCGGGGTAATTTCGACCGGCTCTCCATGGTCAGACAGACTGAGCTCCCAACTGGTTGGTTCCTCGGCAGCGGAGTCATGCAACTCTACCTGGAGGAGCCGGTGATCTTCGGTGGCGACCCAGATATCGATGTCAAGCTGGTCGCCTTCGAAGAAATTACCCGCCAGCGCCTGTACTTCCGGGGTGTCGACAACGGCTGTGAGATGCCAGGCATCCGTCCCATCGATGGAATCTTCGCCTACGAGCTCGAGTTCTCCGAGCTGCGCGATAATTGAGCCGATTCCCTGTTCACCATCAAAAATGCGAGCGGGATCGTATTGGAGATCACTTGGCGCTCGCTCCCAATCGCCCGTCAGGATATTGCGCAGGTACATTTGCCCATCCGCGGCGATCATTTCCATTGTGACGCTCGAACCGGCAAAATTTACGTCAGCGTTCGCCTGAGCGCTGGCCGGTCGGGCGATATCGCCCTCAACAGCGCCCAGCTCCAGCATTCCCTCTTCGTCGATGCCGATAGTCCCATCGATTTCAAGGACGAAGTGAGCTGACTCGGTATCCTCGAACGTGGTAGCGGCCTGCTCAAGGATCTGATCAGCATCCGGGGCGCCGTCACCTTCGTCGGATTCGCTGCTGGAGCAGGCTCCAAGTAGAGCCACGAGCGCGCCGAGCACAATCAGGAACAGCCGGGTTGGGTGGTTCAGATTCATGGCATATCCTTGTCGAAAACGTTTTGACCAGTACATCAAGTTTACTGTCATCGATGGTAACACAGGGGCTGCGATGCTTTTTGCCCCTGACGCGACCCTATGTTACGATTCCGCCGCCAGTATGGGCGACTGATTGCCGAGCAAGCCAGCACTGCTTTCCGCGGAACAAGCGCAAAAGGCAAGGGAATCGTGGACGAACTTACGGTACGCGTTGGCGCCGCCACAGACACTGGTCCCGTACGCGAGCAGAATGAGGATGCGGTTCTAATCTCGGAGCCTGATCCGCAGTTGCTTGAAACGAACGGCCTGTTACTCGCCGTGGCCGATGGCATGGGCGGATATCAGCGCGGAGAAGTCGCCTCCCGCATTGCGGTGGAAACTCTTCGCGAGATCTATTATGGGTCCCCCATCGGTGAGAACGAGATTCCCGACCGCCTGAAGAGTGCGTTCCGCACCGCCAACGAACGTATATTCGAAGATGGCTCTGCTGAGGGTCAGCAAAACATGATGGGCACCACGCTGGTTGCCGCGGTCGTGAAGGACAACGATCTCACATTGGCCAACGTTGGTGATAGTCGCGGTTACCTTATCCGGGCCAATCACGCGAACCAGGTGACGCAGGACCATTCTCTGGTAGCGGAACAGGTTGCCGCGGGTGCGATGACGGCGGACGAGGCCCGGGAAAGCCAGCACAGAAACATTATCACCAGAGCGCTGGGTCACCGGAACCGGGTTGATGTCGATATTTTCGAGATCCGATTGCTGGCCGACGACCGCCTTGTACTAACCTCTGATGGACTGCATGACTATGTGTCTGACGAGGATCTGGCGAAGATCCCCGCGTCCAAGTCGGCTGATGACGCCGCGCGCGAGCTGATTTCGATGGCGATCGAGAATCAGACCAACGACAACATCAGCGTGCTGGTTGCGTCATTCACTGAAGCGGGTGTCGACGCTGAAGCAGTTGCCGCCGACGCTGAGCCAGTCGAACGAAGCAGTATGCTGGTTCCGGTTCTCGTGTTGATCGGACTGATGATCTTTATCGCACTCGTCGTCGTGATACTTCAGATGGGCTAATTAGCCTCAGGATTCTGGATTGATACTGCTAGCGGATTGGTCAGGGACGTGGAAGCGAGTGCTTCAAGGCCGTGGCCTATTGTCGATAGCCACGTGCACGCATTCTCACCGCATGTTTTCGAGAACCGCGAACATATCGTGCAGACTGATAACTGGTTCGGTGTACTTTACGCCGAACGCTCTGTTCGGCTGGCGTCATCCGAAGATCTCGTAGAATCGATGGACATCGCAGGCGTTGACATCTCGGTTCTCTGTGGATTCCCGTGGTCGGACGACGGACTTTGCCGGGACCATAATGATTACATGGCCGAGTCTGCAAGCAAGCATCCCGGTCGACTCACCTGGCTTGCCACCGTATTGCCCAATGATCCCAGCGCGCCCGAAGAAGCAGAGCGGTGCTTTCGGGCCGGAGCGGCGGGGATCGGAGAGTTGAATGCGGACGGGCAAGGATTCGATCTGAGCGACCCCGAAGCACTGGCGGATCTGGTGAATGTTTGCGTTGAGTGGGACAGGCCGATGATGTTTCACATCAGCGAACCGGTTGGCCATGACTATCCCGGCAAAGGCACATCGACCCCGGACAAGTTGCTGGTGTTTCTCGAACGATTTCCAGATGTTCGGGTGATCGCGGCGCACTGGGGCGGCGGCCTGCCGTTTTATGAGCTCATGCCGGAAGTTGCCCGCCTGACCGTAAACGTCGTTTATGATTCAGCCGCCACGACGTATCTCTATCGCTTTCCCATCTTTCGAGCGGCGATCGAGATTGCCGGGGCCAGGCGTGTTCTATTCGCCAGCGACTATCCAGTACTCGGGCAGGATCGATTGCTGAAGCGCGTCGCGCGCCTGTCACTCGCACACGATACCTATCAACAGATCGTGAGCGAGAACGCACACCGGGTATTTCGCATCTGCTAGTGGAGAACGGCCTGTGATCAGCGGAATTCGTGGCCAGATAGTCAGTAAATTGCCAGGTTCGATTCAGGTAGACGTCGGTGGCATTTTTATCCGGGTGCTGACATCGCAGCAGAGTGTCGATCTTGCCGGAGACGTCGGCTCGGAAGTCACGCTCGTGACGCATCTGCAGGTGCGAGAAGACGACCTGACGTTGTTTGGCTTTGTCGGCTCCGACGAGCTCCAGTGTTTTCAATTGCTAACCAGTGTGAACGGCATAGGCCCCCGGGTGGCGCTGGGTATGTTGTCAGCGAATCGGCCGGACGACATCTACCAGGCGATCGCGGCTGAGGACGTGCAGTTCCTGAGCCGGATGCCCGGAATCGGCAAGAAGACCGCGAACCGGATTATCTTCGATCTACGAGGGAAACTCCCGGAACCGACGGAAGACGAGGTTTCGGGAGCACCAGTCGCCCGCCGGAGCGACGATCTGGATGCCGTCGAGGCGCTACAGGCGCTCGGCTATACAACTGGAGAAGCGCGGGACGCGTTGTCCCGAATTGAATCGGGACAGGATCAGACCGTCGAGGAGCGCGTATTCAGTGCGCTTCAGGTTCTTGCGCCATCCAGTTAGTCACCATCGTTCGCTTGATTATCCAATCGCCGCTCCACAGCGCGTGCGTGAGCGGTCAACCCCTCTGCCCGAGCGATCGTGGCAGCGTAGGGCCCAAGCCTGCTCAATCCTCGCTTGTTGATCCCGACCAGACTGATGATCTTGATGAACTCCTCAACGTTGACCGGTGCAGAGAAACGGGCCGTCTGCCCCGTCGGCATAACGTGACTTGGCCCTGCTGAATAGTCACCGATCACTTCCGGCGAGTTCTCCCCGACAAAAATGCCGCCGGCGTTCTCAACCCGATCGACGTGTGACCAGGGGTCTTCGAGCAGAAGACAGAGATGCTCGGGGGCATAGAGATTCGCCAGCTCGAACTGCTCCTCGATGGTGTCCACCGAAATAATCGCACCGGTGTCCTGAAGCGACTGAGATGCAACATCTCCGCGTTCGAGCGTCGCAATCTGCGCACCGATCTCGGCCCGTACCTTTTCGGCAAGACTGGGCGAAGTGGTTACGAGGATCGCGCTCGCCATCGGATCGTGCTCGGCCTGGGCGAGCAGATCAGCGGCGCAAAGCTCCGGACTGGCCGAATCGTCGGCCAGGAGCATCGTCTCAGTCGGACCCGGGAGCTGGTCGATATCGACATCCCCGTATACCCGTTTCTTAGCGAGCACGACGAAAATGTTTCCGGGGCCAAGGATCTTGTCCACTTTTGGCACCGTTTCTGTCCCGTAGGCCATCGCCGCAATCGCCTGCGCCCCGCCCACCTTGTACACACGGTTGACTCCGGCGATCTCGGCAGCGGCAAGAATAATCGGTGAGACCGTGCCGTCCAGTCCGGCGGGGACACAGACAATTACGTCCGGCACGCCGGCGACGATAGCAGGCACCGCAGTCATCAGAAGCGAGGACGGATACGGCGCCCGGCCGGCGGGAGTGTAGATACCGACTCGTTCCAGCGGCCGGATGATCTGCCCCAGCGCGCCGTCGCTATCGAAGTTGATCCAGGACGTTCGGAGCTGCTGTTCGTGGAACCGGACGATTCGTTCCCGGGAAAACTGCATCGCCTGATACACGTCTGCGCTCACCAGTTCTCGAGCCGCGTCGAACTCTTCCGGAGTCACCTGAATGCGCTCCAGATCGACTCCGTCGATCAGCGAGTTGTAATGAAATAGCGCCTGATCTCCGTCCGCACGAACCCGTTCTATGATGCGCTCGACGACGCCCATCGCAGAGAGATCTTCGCCGAAGCGTTCTCTGATCGAATGGCGGATCGACTCGGGAAGGTCCCCCTGTTCGAGCTGCCGTGATCGCATGAGGAAATCCCGGCCCGCATCCGCGCCGGTGATCAAACGCACCTGGCTCATTAATACTCCTTTACGGCCTGCGAGAGCCGCTCAAACGCTGGCGAGCATGAGTCAAACACGTAGTCCGGAGAGTTCACAGTGATTCCGTGACTTCCCGCCTGTCGCAGATGGTCGACCGCGGGCAGCAGAAAGCGGGATGGCACAATCACGCGCACCTCAAACCAGCGCTGAGCAGAGGTCGACTCTTTGCTGAATACTTCGGCGATCGTTGGTCCCTGTGCTCCGGCCGTTTCGACTTTCTGGTTGACGTGTTTCGCAACCTCTTCCACGGAGTTTCCCTGCACATTGGCTGTCACGATCCGGTATCCGCGGCTGCGAAGACGCGCCTCGCTCATCTCGATGATCGACCGGGCCGATTCGAGCTTCTCAGGCTGATTGCGAAGCGTGCGTAGCGAAGCTATCAACGCGGCCTGGGCTTTGAGAATGACTCCGCCCTCGATTACGCGCAATCGGTTGTCCCGCAAGGTGACGCCGGTCTCACTTAAGTCGGCGATGATATCGGCGTAGCCAAGCGTCGGCGCCGCTTCGAGCGCTCCGTGTGCGTCCACCAGGCTGAAGTAGTTCACTCCGTGCTTGTGCAGAAAATCTCGCGTGAGATTCGGAAATTTGGTTGCGACTCTGAGTGATCGCCCTGTGCGTTTGAAATCGACGGAGAGATCGGCCAGATCCGCCATGGTCGCGATATCCAGCCAGCCCTCGGGAATCGCCAGGATGAGTTCACATCGCCGAAATGCCAGGTCCGGCATGACAACGAACAGATTCTCCTGGTCGAAGCCATGCTCGGCCACCAGGTCGTACCCGGTGATTCCGAGATCGACGCTGCCGTCAGCTACCTTGTGAACGATATCTTCGGTTCGCTGGAACAGAACCTCGACATCCGGCAACTCACCGATCCGGCCAACGTACTGACGAGGATTGGGGCGCCAGACCGACAGTCCGGCACGATCAAGAAACTGTATTGTGGCTGCTTCATAACTGCCTTTGGACGTCAGTCCGAAGCGCAAGTGTTCCTGACCACTCATACCGCTTCCCCCTGGCTTCCGATTGTCGAGCGCGCTGAAACATTCTCTTCTCGCGTCTCGCCGTCCGAATCAACGGCGATGATCCGTTCAATTCCCCGGCGCTGGGCGTAACGGCGGCTCGCGTTTGCCGAGCGTCCTCTGACGTCGATCTCCACTATGTGTCCCTGTGCCCTGAGTTGCTCCGAAACACGTGCGACTGCAGCGCTGCTGCTTGCGTCGGCTTCGACCATCAGGATCTCCGGCGGGCTGATCGTTTCCTGCCAGTTGCTCGCCTCCACGATTCGCTCTACGCCGTATGAGAACCCGCAGGCAGGAATTCGTTCTCGCGCTCCAAGTGATTGCGCCAGTTCGTCGTAGCGGCCACCACCA
The DNA here is from genome assembly GCA_040904465.1 of Thermomicrobiaceae bacterium. Classification (GTDB taxonomy): domain Bacteria; phylum Chloroflexota; class Chloroflexia; order Thermomicrobiales; family Thermomicrobiaceae; genus SLMJ01. The sequence continues at coordinate 14,559 of JBBDTL010000247.1, forward strand.
CACAACTGCAGCCAGGGCCTTCCAGGATCGTAGATCTCAAACAGGATCCCCGTGTAATAGTGCAGTCCGCGGCCCAGACCGAGATTCAGCTCGACGTTTTCCGGATTAGCGCCATAGGCAGAGAGTAGTTCAAGCGTCGTTTCGATTTCCTCGATCGGACTCTCCTGGAGTTCGTGTCGCCGGACGAGCGTTCGCAGGTCTGGCAACACGGTCTCGGGTGGGCCCTGAACCTGGATCAGTTCGCTAATAAAATCGAACGCTCGGCGGACATCGTCTGCCTCGCTGGTCTG
>JBBDTL010000248.1:0-2400 GCA_040904465.1 Thermomicrobiaceae bacterium
GGCGGTACTAGACTCGAACTAGTGACCTCCACGATGTCAACGTGGCGCTCTAACCAACTGAGCTAACCGCCCGATTGCACTGCGCAGTATAGCACAGCGTTATTCAGCAGAGCAACGGGAATCCGGTCCGGGCTAATGGCCGAGAACTTTCACTGATTCCTTGCGTGGGTGCCAGGTCAGACCGCCTCGTCGAAACGTGCTAAGGAGCGTCTTCGCTTCGCGTTGTAGCGGCTTCAGCCCTTCGTGTTTGACTTTCCAGCGCCCATTGACCTGCTCTACAACGAGCTTGCTATCCGTTAACACATCAATCTCGGCGTCGTTCGGAGCCAGATCGTTCTCACGAAGCAGGGCCAGCGCGTATTTCAGGCCTTCGATCATCGTGCGGTATTCGGCCTGATTGTTCGTTACGTTGTCGCCGAACTCGAGTTCCTGGAGTGGGAGATGCTGACCATTTACAGTAATTCGGAAACTGCCATAGCCTCGGCCGGGGTTGCCCAGCGACCCGCCATCGAATATCAACGCCAGATTCATTCAGTCTCCGCTCACTCGCGTATTTGACATCACCATTGATCCCGAAGTGCGGGCCGATTGATCATAGTACGGTATGTCAATTCCCGGGTAACCGCCAGAAGGCGGCAAATAGATTGCCGCCTTCGACCTGTCTATTCTCGAGCGACTGGCACCCCATCAGGCGTGGGCAGCCTCGCGCTCTCTGGCACTCTCGATTACGGTATCCATCAGGTGGGGTGGAACCGCAGCATAGTGAGAGAATTCCACGGAGAAGTACCCTCGCCCCTGCGATATCGAGCGAAGATCCGAGGCGTACCGCTGGATCTCCGCGGCCGGGGCGAATGCCTCGATTGTTGTGAATCCGCTCGATCGGGGGTCCATACCCTGGACCTGGCCGCGCTTGGCGTTGAGATCGCTCATCACGTCGCCCATATAGGCCTCGGGCACGGTAATCCGCATTTTCATTACCGGTTCCATCAGCGATGGGCTCGCCTGTTCGACACCTTTCCTGAACGCTTGTTGTGCGGCGATCTTGAACGCCATTTCGGACGAATCGACGGAGTGGTAGGAACCATCGGTCAACGTAACTTTCACATTCATGACGGGATACCCGGCAAGTATCCCTGCATCCAGAGCTTCACGCAGGCCTTTCTCGACAGCAGGAATGAAGTTCTTCGGGACGACACCGCCGACGATCGTATCCTTGAAGTCGAAGTCACCGTCTTCGTATGGCTCGATATCCAGGTAAACGTGGCCGTACTGGCCATGCCCGCCGGTCTGCTTCTTGTGCTTGTACTCAACGCCATGAACCGAGGAGGATATCGTCTCCCGATACGGAATCTTGGGAAGATCGATATCTACGTTCACGCCAAACTTGCGGGCCATACGCTGGAGCGCGATCTGAACGTGCGATTCGCCGAGTCCGGCGACAACTGTTTCGTGAGTATCGGGATCTCGCCAGACACGCAGGGTAGGGTCTTCCTCGATGAGTCGCTGGATCGACGTGCCCATCTTGTCCAGGTCACTCTTGGTGTGCGGAAACACCGCTGCGTGGTGAGCGGGATCGGGAAAATCGATGCCTTCAAGGGTGTAGGGGGCTTTCGCGTCGGCCAGAGAGTCGCCGGTCGATGCCGAATCCAGTTTCGTGACGGCGCCGATGTCCCCGGCCACTACTTCACCAACCGCCAGCTGCTCCTTCCCGCGCATCACGTGCAGTTGTCCGATGCGCTCATTTTTGCCCGCCTGAACAACCTGGAGATGGCTATCTGACTTGATCGTCCCAGAATAACCTCGGAAGTAGGAGATCTTGCCGACGAACGGGTCTGCCACAGTCTTGAAGATGAGTGCTGCAGCCGGTCCGTCCGGATCTGGATCGAGCGATACTGTCTCTCCATCGGGCTTCATCGCGACTTCTGCTGACGGAGGCGGAAAGCAGTTTATGATCGCATCGAGAATCAGACGGGTGCCCCGGCAACTGTTCGCAGAACCGACAAGCACCGGGACCAGATTCCCCGAAATGAACGCCTGACACATTGCAGTGCGCAGCTCGTCGACCGTGATCTCTTCGTCCTCCAGATAGCGTAGGGTCAGTTCCTCATCAGCTTCGCATATCCGCTCGATGAGCTCGATTCGATAGGCTTCGACGTCATCCACCATATCGGCAGGTAGCTCGATCTCCGGGTACTCACTGGTTTGATCCTCGGGAAATCCGTATGCCTGCCGCTCGAGAACGTCAACGATTCCTTTGAAGTCACTCTCAGCTCCAATCGGCAGGTAGGCCGGAACAACGACGTCCCCGAAGTGCTGCTGAGCCTGACTGAGCGATTCCGAAAAATTCGCGTTTTCCCGGTCCATCTTGTTGATGAGCATGGCTCGGGGACGATTGTACTT
>JBBDTL010000249.1:0-2395 GCA_040904465.1 Thermomicrobiaceae bacterium
GATGACGGGCACAACGGGACCTATGTTTTGCCGATCGCCCAGAACAACAATGGCTGGGAAACGACGATCCGGATCGCCCACTTTGGCGACTACGATGACTTCAATGACTCGCTGGTGAACGTGACCGCGACGCTCTACGGGTCCGCCGGACAGGGCGTTGCCGGGCAGAGTGCCGTCGTGAACCTGCAGATTCGCCCGGGCGGGATTGCCTCGTTCGATCTGTCAGACCATGTTGGCGACGACTGGGTCGGCTCGGTGTTCATTACCTCCAGCGCGCCGATCGGGGCAGTCGCCGAGCGCTCCAAGTCTGAAGAACAGATGCTGGTGATGAACACTTCTCGTCCCGAGAATTTCGAGACCGAGATTCAGTACGCCCCACTTGTGTTCAAGGAGTACAACTTCTGGAACACCGGGATCTCGGTGGCCAATACTGACCCGGATAACTGGAACAGCGTGACAGTGACCTATTACGGGCCGACGATGAACCAGGTCGGTCAGGATACGCTGTCGATCCCGCCGCGGGGTATGGAGTTCGTCTACACGCCGGGCGGTCAGGAGCTGGGGCTCAGCGAGGGATTTGTCGGCTCGGCCCGGATCAGTGGGACAGCACCGTTCCATGCAGCTGTCGATCAGGTCAAGTACTTCGGCAACGACCCGGACGTCGGCCAGGCGATGTCGTACATCGTTGAAGACCGTCTGGCGAGATACTGGGAGTTTGAGTTCCCCCGTCTCGACGAGTTTACAAGCATCGTCATGGAGGACTTTGATTTCGGTGACCTGATGGCGTTGCCACTGGCCCAGAAGGGGAACCCGATCACCGGCGAAGGCGATACGTCCGGCATTCAGCTGTTCAATACCTCGGCGACGAACAGTGTCCAGGCGGAAGTCACCTTCTACGGCGCAAACGGCAACCCGGTTGCTCCGACCGTTGACAATAACGACAAGAACCCGATGATAGTCACGCTCGGCGCCAACCAGAGCTACACGATTTACACGCATGGGCTCACTGAACTCTCCGCAGGGTTCAGCGGGTCGGCACTTGTGGAAGTTGCCGGTGGCGGCGGGGGCATCGTGGGCGTCTCGAACAACGTCAACTACGACGTTTCCAGCGACGGCGCCGCAGCCTACAACCTGGTGACGACGTTCCCGATCTGGCAGTTCATCAACGAACTGATCATTGAGCAGCTCTGCGAAGTGGGTGAAGAAGGTGCGGTGATTGAGTGCATACTCTTCGTTGACTCGCCCGATTAGCACACTCGCGGCGATCTGCGTGCGCGTGCCGATGAGCCAGGCATTCTGATATCGTTTGTCAAATGAGCCTCCGGCCATCAGCCGGGGGCTCTTCGGCTGAACTGAGCGTTCAAAGCGATCTTGAGAGGATAGCGAACAGGTGAAACGATCGATTCTGATGCTGACGACGTTCCTGATTGCCGGCCTGTTGCTGGCAGCTTGCGAGATCTCCAGTACCGACGACGATGATGCGGACGATGCCGCCGAGGAAACGCCAGTCGCCACCGAGACGGCGCCTGCGGAAGACCCAACCGAAGAGCCGACGTCCGATCCAACTGAAGAAGAGTCCGAAGACGGCGAGGCTGAATCAGACGATAGCACTCCGGAACCTGACGAAGAGGCCGGTGATGAGGATAACGAGCAGATCTCGCTCACCCCACCGGGTATCTCGCTGATTGCGGAGTCCGGCGAGCAGGTTGGCCAGGTTGGCCCGCATTTCTGGATTCACGAGGCGAGCGGGCTGGCTGGTGAGGCTGAGGGCGGCGCATTCCAGCTTCAGGAAGAACCGCTCGTCGTTCAGAACGGCGAAACCGTAACTATCGAATCCGATGAGGAAGACTACTACCCGCATACAATCAGTGCCATCGTCTACCCCGGCGAAGCTGAGCCAGAGGGCCAGACAGTTCCACTCGGTAGTGAACCGGTTGATGAGATCGAGCTTGACGCCGAAGAAGGCGCCTGGGAAGTCGATCTCGAAGCTGATACCTACTACATCGAGATCGTTACCGAATGGCCGACGGAAAACGACGCCTTTGACCGGGATAAGGAAGCGACCTACCGCTTCTGGGTCACGGTAGAGTAATCCGGCCTGAAAAGACATGAACGCGCAAGCCCCGGCAGGTCGTCCTGCCGGGGTTTTCTATTGCCATTGAGGCGATGGCTAGCCAGGGACTTGACAACCGCGTAGCCAATGGTCGATACTGCGTCCGGGTCAAACAGGGATACAAGTCAATCACGTGCATCGCAGCAATGGGGCGTTCTGGGATAAAGCGGTATGGACACCGAAGTGCCTGCCGGGGTCCGAATAGGTATCTGATGCTGTCCTGAACAGCAGATGACCGAGACGGAGCGGCGTGTTGCGATGTTTTCGTGTGCTCGGCGTTGT
>JBBDTL010000250.1:0-2379 GCA_040904465.1 Thermomicrobiaceae bacterium
ACTTTGGCAGTGACTTTGAGGGTGATTCCTTCGTCCGGTTGTATACGTATGGCTAGCACATTCGGTTCCAGCGATTGCGTGATATTTGACGCAAACGGCGGATGGGGAGCTTTGTGGAACTGAATGGCTATCTCGGAGACACGTCGCGGAAGGTGTTTGCCGGTTCGCAAGTAGAATGGCACGCCAGCCCAGCGCCAATTATCGATGAATAGTTTTAGCGCGATGTATGTCTCTGTCGTCGATTGAGGATCAACCCTGGACTCCTCCCGGTAACCGGGGTACGGGTGACCCATAACCCAGCCCTCGCCATACTGCCCACGCACGGTGAACTGGTCGACATCGTCGGGATCGATTGACCTAATCGAGCGGAGCGCTTTCACTTTTTCGTCCTGGACGTTGTCGGCGTCGAACGCTGACGGCGGTTCCATACTGACCAGGCTTAGCAACTGGAGCATGTGGTTCTGAACCATGTCCCGCAGAGCACCGGCCTCGTCGTAGTATCCGCCACGGTTCTCGATGCCGATACTCTCCGCCACGGTGATCTGGACGTGGTCGATGTAGCTGCGGTTCCAGGTCGGTTCGAAGATCCCGTTGGCAAACCGGAACGCCAGCATATTCTGGACGGTCTCCTTGCCCAGATAGTGGTCGATCCGGTAGATCTGCTCCTCGGCGAAGTGCTGCAGCAGATGCTCGTTCAGCTTGCGCGCACTCTCCAGATCATGGCCAAAGGGCTTCTCGACAATGAGCCGCGTCCAGTGTTCATCATCGATCGGTCGAACGAGGTGATTGTTCGCCAGGTGATGGGCGATCTCGGCATACGCTGGCGGCGGAGTCGCCAGATAGTAGACGCGGTTGCCGCTGGCGTTGCGTTCTCTGTCGAGCCGTTCCAGTTCTTCCCCGAGGCGGGCGTAATCCTCCGGGTTCGAAAAGTCGCCCGAGATGTAACTTACGCCCTCTTCGAAGTTCCGGAGTAACCCTTCGTCAATCGGGGTCCGCCGGGCGTTCTCACGCACCGATTCTCGAACTTCGGCCCGGAACTCCTCATTTGTCTTTGGGCTGCGTGCATAGCCGACGACACTGAAGCCTGGTGGCAACAACCCTTCCAGCGCCAGGTCGTACAGCGCTGGCATCAACTTGCGCCTGGTGAGATCTCCAGATGCACCGAAGATGACCATCGCGCACGGCGAAGGAAGTCGCTCCAGACTCAATCCCTCGCGCAGTGGATTTTCGAGTGTTTGCTGGGATGTCTGATGTTCCACCGGAGTCTCCAGACCAGCCAATGTGTTCCGTGTTCTCGATCCGACGATTAATCGCCGCTCGATTTGACCGAGTGGCCACCGAACTCTTTCCGTAGCGCCGCAACAACCCGGGCAGAGTAGGAATCCTCTTGCCGGGAACGAAACCGCATCATCAGCGCCAGCGTAAGCACCGGCGCCGGCACCGCTGTGTTGATCGCCTGTTCGATTGTCCAGCGACCTTCACCAGAGTCTTCGACATAGCCCTGAATCGCTTCCATTTCAGGGTCAACGTCGTAGGCACGACCGGCCAGCTCCAGCAACCAGGAACGGACCACACTGCCACTGTTCCAGAGGTCTGAAATGCCCTTGAGATCGAAATCGTATGGCGAAGCGTCCATCAATTCAAAGCCTTCGGCATACGCCTGCATCATGCCGTACTCGATGCCATTGTGGATCATCTTTGTGAAATGACCCGCACCGTTTGGCCCGACAAGTTTGTAGCCGTTATCCGGGGCGAGGGTCTTTAGCGCCGGTTCGAGGTGTTTGAAGCTGGCCTCGTCGCCACCGATCATCAGACAGTAGCCAATTTCCAGCCCCCAGATGCCGCCACTGACCCCGATATCCATGTAGTTGACGTTTCTGGCCCGAACTTTCTCCGAGCGCTCGACACTTTTTTCCCAGTTGGAGTTGCCGCCATCAATCAGGATGTCGCCCTCATCGAGTTTCGGGAGCAGGTCATCGATCATAGAGTCAACCGGGTCGCCATGCGGGACCATCAGCCAGATTGCCCGCGGCGCCGAAAGCTCGTTGATAACGTCGTCAAGGGAATATGCTCCGACCGCGCCGTAGGTTTCCGCCTCTTTCACTGCATCGGGGCTGCGATTCCAGGCGATCACACGGTGATCGTCCTGACGCAGCCGGCGAACCATGTTGCCGCCCATGCGGCCGAGGCCAAGAATTGCCAGTTCCATATACTTTCCTGCTCCAAATCTCGAACCGGGTCACCCCGGACATTCTGACTACTGAATCGCAGCCGAAACGACTGAGCTGATAATCTCGTCCAGCGCGGCGATTTCATCTCCAGTTGTGACCAGCCTGAGCACCGGTCGCGAAAGCTCCTGCAGCACCTGGAAGTCACCCA
>JBBDTL010000251.1:0-2360 GCA_040904465.1 Thermomicrobiaceae bacterium
GAACGTTCACAAAGCAGGGATCGTTGCCGTGGAAGTTTTGCAAGACAGTGAGACCTCCGGTGGGAAATCCTATCGGAGGTTGTTACTCAAGCTATCCGGCGAAGCATTGATGGGTTCGGCCGGTTACGGCATTGATCCAGAAGTCGTCACCCGCCTGGCACAGGAAATCGCCGACCTCGTCGCTCGTAACGTCGAATTGGCGATCGTTGTCGGCGGTGGAAATATCTGGAGAGGGCTGGCCGCCAGCTCTCGGGGAATGGACCGCGCAACGGCCGACTACATGGGTATGCTCGCGACTGTTATGAACGCCCTTGCACTCCAGGATTCGCTGGAGCACGCGGGAATCCAGACGCGCGTACAGACTGCGATCGAGATGCCGCAAGTCGCTGAACAATACATCCGTCGACGTGCCATCCGACATATGGAGAAGGGACGAGTCATTATCCTGGCTGGCGGCACGGGAAACCCCTACTTCACCACCGATACCGCAGCCGCGCTTCGCGCCATAGAGATCGGGGCTGAAGTGATGCTAATGGGCAAAAACGGGATCGACGGTGTCTATGATGATGATCCGCGAACAAACCCGGACGCCCATCGTTTTGACCGATTGACACACCAGATCGCTCTCGAGCGCAACCTGCAGGTGATGGACCAGTCAGCACTTGCATTGTGCCGGGAGAACGATCTCCCGGTCATAGTGTTCGATATTCTGACGCCAGGGAACATTGAGCGTGCGGCATTCGGCAAAGCGGTAGGGACGCTTGTCCACTAGGACGCCTCTCGTGGTTCCGTGTTAGAGTAAACCCGCCGTGACGCCTTGCGCGTAGTGTGGAGGAACCAATGCTCAACGATGTCAAGGCAGAAACCGAAGACAGGATGAAGAAGGCAATTGAGGCCCTGTATCGGGACCTTTCAGCCGTACGGACCGGTCGTGCGTCTCCCACCCTCGTGGAGCGTGTCGAAATCGACTACTACGGTGCCATGACCCCAATCAACCAGCTGGCTGGCATTTCCGCGCCTGAAGCCCGATTGCTCGTGATCCAGCCATGGGACAAGGGGTCAATCCCGGCAATCGAGAAAGCGATTCGGACGGCTGACCTGGGCGTCAATCCCACCAACGACGGTGATCTGATCCGGATTGCAATTCCGGCGCTAACAGAAGAGCGCCGCAAGGAAATGGTCAAAGTTGTCCGGAGCAAAGTCGAGGATTCCAAAGTTGCTATCCGGAACATTCGACGGGATGCGATCTCACAGGTCAAAGAGCTTGCGCAGGAAAAGATGATAAGCGAAGATGATGAGCGCCGGGGCGAGCAGGAAGTTCAGACCATCACTGACAAGCACATCGCCCAGGCAGAGACTATCGGTAAGGAGAAAGAGGAAGACGTGCTGGAAGTCTAGCTTCTGCACGATTCTGCCGCATGAGTAATTCCGGTTCAGGATTCAGCCCAGATAGTCGCAGTGCCCCACGGCCGGTGCCGGCGCACGTTGCCATTATTATGGATGGCAATGGCCGCTGGGCCACCAGCCGCGGGTTGCCGCGTATCTCCGGCCATGAAGCAGGCACCGAGAACATTCGGAGAATTACCTCAGCGGCGGGAGATCTGGGGATCAAATACCTCACACTCTGGGCGTTCTCGACCGAAAACTGGCGCAGACCCAGAGACGAAGTAGACGGGATACTGAGAATCCTGAGCGATGCGATTGATGTCGAGACGGAAGCGTTGCACGAGCGCGGCGCGCAGCTCAGACACATCGGGAGCCTGGAAGGATTGTCCCCCGAGCTTCAGAATTCCATTCGCAACGCTGTCCATCTGACGCGCGACAACGACACGATCGTCCTGACGCTCGCATTCAACTATGGTGGACGTACCGAAATTGCACGTGCAGTTCAACGTATCGTCGCAGATGGCGTTCCGGCCGAGCAGATAACCGAGGCGCTCATTTCAAGCTATCTCTACACTTCCGACATGCCGGACCCGGACCTCATCGTGCGGACTTCGGGTGAATTCCGAACGTCGAATTTCCTCATCTGGCAAGCCGCATTCTCGGAGTACCACATCACGCCGGTCCTCTGGCCCGACTTCAAACCGGAACATCTTCAGCAAGCGGTCGAAGACTATCAACACCGAGAGCGTCGCTTCGGCGGAATTGGTCATCGCGCCACTTCTGACGAACCGTCGCCGTAGCGCTGGGCCTGACTGATGCTTCGTCAGCGGGTTCTCAGCGCAATTCTCATTGTCATTGTCGCGATCGTACCGGCAGTACTCGCTCATCCCGTGTTGACCGTCGCAATCATCGCGCTCGCGGCAATCGGAATGCTGGAATTCGATCGAGCCGTTCGCACGATCGGCGCTGCACCC
>JBBDTL010000252.1:0-1670 GCA_040904465.1 Thermomicrobiaceae bacterium
AACAGATACTGATTGTCCTGCGGCCCAGGTGAGCCCTCCGGGTGGTACTGAACTGAGAAGATCGGCAGTGATTCGTGCTGCAGCCCTTCAACCGAATTGTCGTTCAAATTCACCTGAGAAACGTTCCAGCCGTCCGCAATGGGAACTGTGTCGGCATCGACTTCGTAGCCATGATTCTGAGACGTAATGTGAACGATTCCAGTCGCCACGTCCCGGACTGGATGATTGCCACCACGATGCCCGAATTTCAACTTCCGGGTGTTGGCACCGATCGCCCTGCTGAGCAACTGATGACCCAGACAGATACCCATATACGGCGTCTGTTGCTGGATCACCGACTGAACCAGCGCGACACCGGTTTCCGCAAGTGAGGGGTCTCCGGGACCCGGTGAAGTTATCACTGCATCAGCGTTAATCTCCCAGATCTCGTCCGCCGTCGTCCCATAGGGGACGACTGAGACCCGAACTCCTCGCCTGTGAAGCGATCGGATGATGTTCTCCTTGACGCCACAGTCGATCAAAACTACGTGAAGATCGCCGCCGGCTTCAACGTCGCGGGGTTCCGGAGTCGTAACCGTCGGCAGAACATCAGACTCATTGGGGGTCCAGGCACCCCTGGCCCGGGCTCGCAGTGCGTCGTCAGAAATGCCGGTGCGGTCGCTCACGATCACTGCCCGCATCGAACCTTTCGAACGGATGTGGCGGGTGAGCGCGCGCGTGTCGATACCCGAGAGACCGGGAATATCATATTTCTTCAGGAAGTCGGAGAATGTCCCCTCGCTTCGCCAGCTACTCGGCTCATCGCAGTATTCCCGGACGACCATCGCGCTAATCCATGGTTGCCGGGACTCTTCATCCCCCGGGCAGGTGCCGTAGTTGCCGATCAGGGGATAGGTCATGCAGACGATCTGACCGTAAAATGACGGGTCTGTTGAGACTTCCTGATAGCCGGTCATCGTGGTGGTAAAGACGACCTCCCCTTCGGCATCGCTGGTTGCCCCGAACGGTTCACCGGGAAATATTCGCCCGTCTTCCAGCACCAGTGCACCGCTCATCTTCGGCTCAAACATGGTGCACAATCTCCCCACCCAGAATTGTCGCCATTGCCCGGCCCTGAACAGACATTCCAAGCAACGGTGTGTTCTTGCTCTTCGACGCGATTGTTGACTCATCGACAGTCCACCGGGCATCAGGATCGATAATCGTGACATCAGCAACCGCACCTGGCCGCAGCGTTCCCCCTTGAAGATTGAACACTCGCGCGGGGGATGAGGTCAGTCGCTCGACCATCGTCGCCAGCGGCAACTCTCCCTGGCGAACCAATTCCAGTAGCAACGGAATCGCAACTTCGAGGCCGATCATGCCGGAGGCTGCTTTCGTCAGGTCATCTGGTTTATCGCCTGAAGCGTGCGGGGCGTGGTCGGTGGCCAGAACCTCGAACGTACCGTCCAGCACTCCCTCCAGAAGCGCTCTTGCATCCCGCTCGGTTCGCAATGGCGGGTTGACCTTGGCGTTCGGGTCAGGATTCGGACCAGGGACTTCTGTGTCAGTACCGACCAGTTGCCGGCGGCCAGCAACCCATTCGTCTGTCATCAACAGGTGATGTGGCATCACCTCGCCAGTGACGCGCAAACCTTCACGGACGGCATCGCGAACGAGATCGCGGCCGC
>JBBDTL010000252.1:1680-2347 GCA_040904465.1 Thermomicrobiaceae bacterium
TGCAGCCACCCGCCGGTCAGCCTCGCCAGCTCGATATCCCTTCCAATGATGATTTCTTCGGCAGCGGCTGTAAGTCCAGGCAGACCGAGTTCTTCGGAAACGGGCCCCTCATTGATTTCCCCGCCTTCGATCAGCGTCCAGTCCTCGCAGTGGACCATGATGGGAAGGTTCAGCTCGCGAGTGAGTTCCAGCGCCTTTCGCATGACTGCACTGCTCTTGGTGCTGTCGCCGTCATCCGAAAATCCGATTGAACCCGCCTGCGCCATCGCTCGCAAATCTGCCAGCTCCTGTCCGGCACGTCCCACCGAAATCGTCCCAATGGGATGAATTCGGGCGGACAGGTCCTTTGACCGTTCGATAATGTCTCGAATGCGATCGGCAGTATCCAGCGCCGGGTTGGTATTCGGCATACAGCAGACAGTGGTGAACCCGGCCTGTGCCGCCGATCTGGCACCCGTTTCCAGCGTCTCTTTCTCGGTGAAACCCGGATCGCGGAAATGGACGTGTGCGTCGATCAGCCCGGGAGTGACCACTTTACCTGTCGCATCGATCACCGTATCCGCGGTGGACCCGCTCAGATCGGACTCGATTGCCGAGACGGCTCCATTCGCGATCAACACATCACATTTACTATCGATACCCTGCGCCGGATCAATCACTCGTCCGC
>JBBDTL010000253.1:0-2344 GCA_040904465.1 Thermomicrobiaceae bacterium
GTGGCTACCACCCGTGCAGCCGACTATCTGGTGCTGCCGGTCGCAGTAGTTCCCGACAAGGCAAAGGGGTTGATGGAGAAGATGATTCCCTACCTCCCGCAACTCAGCGATGACACACGTGGACGGGATGTCGGCGGCGTTCACGTGCTGGACCCGACCCTGCTGCCTCAGACACGGATGGAATCGACCGGGCGGGCTCACCCGATCACTGATGAGGAAGAGCAGAAGGCACACGCCAGCCGGATAGAGTGGGCCGCCACACTGGAGGGGCTCCGCGGAACCGGGAATGCGCCACGTCGGGTGGTTACGGCCAGCAGTCAGAAAGGCTGGGAGCGGACCGAGACCGGGGAGGCCGGCGTTGAGACGGCACCCGTTGACGCGCCGGTCGAGCGCAATCTGGCGCTGCAGATCGGGAATGCCCTTCACAAAGCGATGGAGCAGATCGATCTTCGCCGTCACACCAGCCTGGACGAGACCGTTCAGGGGCTGATTGACAATGCGATGGATGAGGCTGGAATCCGGCGAAGCGATAGCGTCACACGGCATCTCTTGATCGACATGGTGGGTCAGGTGCTGGGAAGTGATCTGATTGCCCGTGCCCGCGCTAGTGAGGAGCTGGTGCAGGAGGTCGAGTTCGGCTATGGATTGCCGGAAGACGGTGGCATGGTTCAGGGGCAGATGGACCTGATCTTCGTTGAGGGGAACGAGATCATTGTCGGAGATTTCAAAAGCGACAATGTCCCGCCCGGCCAGGAGCAACAGCGGACGGAATCACACTACAGCGGCCAGGCAGCCGTCTATGCCTACGCGGCTCATCAGGTTACCGGCCTGACGGTTCGGGAAGTTATTTTCTACTTCGCCCGGACAGGGGTAGCTGTGTCGCTCGCCGGGGATGAACTGGTCGAACGCGGCCGGGAAATTGCGTTTCAAGCGGAGAGTCAGGACATGGGTTATCCATTGATAGATTGATCGATGAATCCACTGATTGGGTTGGCCAGCAGATGGTGAACAGTATCGAACAGCTCTACGCAGAATACTGGGGACGGAATGCCGGCACCGCCGCGGAGCTCATCAGCACCAGCCTGCATCCACGGGATATGGACAGTCTCTACGATCTGTTCGCGCAGACGGGTAGTGCGCAGGGTCATCTGGTGTTGGATATCGGCTGCCGGGATGCCAGCCACGCTATCGAGCTTGCCCGCCGGTTTGACTGTCAGGTAATCGGGATCGATCCGGTGCCTCACAACATCGAGATCGCCCGTGAACTGATCACCAACTGGGATATGGACGAGCTGGTCTCGGCTCAGCCGGGACAGATCGAGTCGCTCGATCAGCCCGATAGCTCGGTCGATCAGATCTGGTGCCGGGACATGCTCAACCATGTCGATCTGGAGATTGGTCTGCAGGAATGCGCCCGTGTCCTGAAACCGGGCGGCTGGATGATGGCCTATCAGACCTTTGGTGGCGAGCACCTTGAAGCCCAGGAGGCAAAACGTATGTTCGCAGCACTCTCCCTGGTGCCGGAGAACATGCTGCCAGCCTTTTTCAATTTGGCGACTGAAAAAGCGGGGTTCAGCGTGGAAGTTCGGGATGTGATCGCCAGCGAGTGGCGCGAGTACGGTATCGAAAATGGCGACGTGACTGTGGCGACTAATCTGCTGGAGATTGCCCGGCTACGGCGGGCCGAGGAAGAGATCGTCAGCCGGATTGGCCGGGGGCACTACGAAGCTGAACTCGCCATCCGCCAGTGGACCGTCTATCAACTGCTGGGCAAGCTGATACCGGTCGCATACCTGCTGCGCAAGAAGTAGCCACCGCGCCTGTTGCGGAATACCCCGGTCACTGATCCCGTTTTCGGCAACAGTACGAAATCGGTCAGTCCCGTTGATTCATCTCTGGAGGAACGCTTTGGATTTCCCGAGAATCGGACTCGATGTTCCGGATAAGACCTCAGCCGCCACGTCCGTCGATTCAATCATGCGGGCAGAATCCCGCGGTGTGCCGATGGTCTGGTCGACAGTTGGTGGTGTCCGCCCCGACGCGATGACGTTCTTTCCGGCCGCGCTGGCCCGGACGAACTCGATCAAGCTCGGCACCGCCATCGTGCCGACCTACCCCCGTCATCCTGCCGCGCTCTTCTCGCAAGCAGCCGCAATTCATCAGATGTTCCCGGATCGCTTCCGGCTGGGGATTGGCCCCAGTCACCGACCGAACATCGAAGGTGCCTTTGGCATCGAGATGGGTAAACCGCTCGACCACCTGCGGGAATATCTGACAATCCTGCGATCGCTGATCGATACTGGAGAAGCCGAGTTCTCCGGAGATTACTACTCGGTGAAGATCT